>JARCMA010000355.1 GCA_030248405.1 Microcoleus sp. MP8IB2.171 | reverse complement strand
CGGTAGTGCCCGCACAGCAAGCGGTTGTCGCGCACCCATTCGTAAGCATTAGCGGCTATTTCCCGGCGCCGAGAAGTGTCTGAAATCAGCGAATTTAGTTTGGTTTCAAACTCTTTTTCATATCTATAAATCAATCCGGTTTCACCTTCGACAATCGAATGTTCGTACACAGTGGGACTGGCCAGCACCGCTACTCCCCGCGCCGCACATTCAATAAATTTTAAGTCGGATTTCATTTCGTTAACCGGGTTGGAAACGAGCGGCAGCAAAGCTATATCGCAACTGTACATAATTTCTTGATACCGTTCGTAACTGCAAAATGGTTCAAATTCTTTTTGCTGTATTTCCAAGGACTCAAAAAATCGGCGGTCATGGATTACTTTAACTCGAATCCGGTGTTTGTGTGCGACTAAAACTCGATTTAGCGCTGCCATAATCGGCCGCCAATCTTTTTCACGGTTGAGGGCACCAAAAAAGATGGTGACTGTATCTTCTGTGGGATAAATTCGCGGCGGAGGTAGATAAGCTAATTGATTGGGAAATACTGCAACATTAGGATTGTAGCGTCGTAAAATTTTTGCTAGCGGTTCCGTAGAAGTTTGAACGCAGTGACAGCCGCGATAGCTGAGGTAATTATTGTCGGCGTATTCGCGGCGACGAATGGGATTGTCGTCAATTTCAGCTACTATTAAATAGCCTTGTTGCAGGAGTGCTTTGAGTTGGGGAATGTAGGCGGGATATTGCATGATTGTCCGCTGCCAGATGAAGACTTTTTCTTCTCCAGACAGCGGCGGAATTAATTCTGCTGCTTTCACGCTGGATACGGTGCGGACACCGGGAATTGTAGCGCTAAAATTGTCCGGTTCCAAAACTCGCACACGATCGCACCCTGTAGGAGCCATAATGATAGTGTGAATCAGCAGTCTGCGCGCAGGTACGGTCGATTTTGTCGATCGCACGATATAATGTTCAGCACCCGTTTCCGTAGCAAAACTGCTCGATGTGAGCTCTAAAGCCTTTACCATGGGATGCAGTAATTCCTGAAAGTGGACAAAATTTTCGGTTTTGTGTCCCTTTCCTTGAAATTCGTAAACCTGCAATCCGGCTTGAGCAAATAGTGATTTAATACTTTCTAGGGTAAACCAGTGCTGCATCTTGCTGTCGGGATTTTCCCACTGTCCCCGCAACAGATTGACAATCCGCCGCCAGTATTGAACATTAGGGATTCTAGCGAGAATTTGCCCCTCTGGATTCAGCAAAGCACTGTACTGCTTGAGGACATCCCAAGGGTTTTTGAGATAAGGTAGCAAGTCGCCAAAAACCAAACAATCGACGGTTCCTGGGGCGATGTCGAGACTTTCGATGGCAATTTCTTCAATATCGGCTACCGTCACCCAGTTTAGCCGATCGACTGCAATTTTAGCTTTTTCTCGATCGTATTCAATGCCAATATACTGACAATGGGGATTGATCAGCTTGTACTGTTCGCCCGTCGAACCCGTACCGCAGCCAATTTCGACAATGACTTTAGCATCCGGCGGTAGCAGCTTCAAGAAGTCGTGGTTGGCGCGATCGCTCACTTTGTCTAAAATTCCTGATTAGTTTATCGTAAAATAAAACAGAGCAACCCATGCCGACAGACAACCAGCCGAAGGTTAGCATTGCGATGCCAGTATACAATGGCGATCGGCACATTTGTCAAGCACCCAATTTTCTGTTACCAACCCTTTCCCTTCCCTCTCTTCTCTTCCTCTGCGTTCTCTGCGCCCTCTGCGGTTCATTTAATCTTATTCATCCATCCTACAAGGATTGCCATATCTTAGCAAATATTGAGCAAAATTATAATTTTTTCTCAACCCATGCCCTCATTTAGTGCGATTGAGGCTCTCAATTAATTCTGCTTTTTTTCCAAAAATCAACACAACAATTTGCTGAATACATTAGAAACTATGAACCCTAATCTAGGAATGAACATCGCCGGCTACATTAACGGCGAATTTGGCATAGGAGAAGGTGTCAGAGCAAACATCAGAGCCGCAGAAGCCGCCAACATTCCCTTCGTCATCAATAATTTTACCCGCAGTCCCCACCGCAAACAAGACACTACCTATCAAAACTTTAGCCAAGACAATCCCCATCCCGTCAACTTAATTCAAGTTAACGCCGATGAAATTGCAACCTTTATCAAACATACAGGTTCCACCTATTTTGAAAACAAATACAATATCGGCTTTTGGGCTTGGGAACTTCCCGCATTTCCCCCAGAATGGCAGCCAGCATTTAATCACTTTCACGAAATATGGACTTACAGCAACTATTGCGCCGAGGCAATTTCTGCACTTGCGCCAATTCCCGTCATCAAAATCCTGCCCAGTATTGCTCTCCCCGCACCTTCCCTTAACAGAGAAGCACTGAGTTTACCTAAAGATAAATTTATTTTCTTGTTTGTATTCGACTTTTCCAGCCGCATCGAGCGCAAAAATACTTTAGCGACAATTCAAGCATTTAAACAAGCTTTTGGCGAAGATGACCGCCTATTGTTGATTATCAAATCTTCTAATTCAAACAGAAATTTAGAGCAGAAAAACTTATTAAATTCTGCCATCGCCAATTATTCAAATATCAAACATCTAGACGGGTATTTGTCCAAAAATAAACTTAACGGTTTGCTCTACAATTGCGACTGTTATGTATCCCTGCACCGCTGCGAAGGATTTGGCTTAACAATGGCTGAAGCAATGTTTTACGGGAAACCCGTAATTGCCACCGGCTATTCATCAAATACAGAATTTATGAATGTCGGCAATAGCTATTTAGTCAAGTATAAATTAATCCCACTTGAGAAAGATTGCGGGCCTTACAAAAAAGGCAATGTTTGGGCCGAAGCGGATGTCGAACACGCTGCGGATTTAATGCGGTACGTCTTCAACAATTACCGGGAAGCTCAACAAGTTGGAGCGATAGCTGCTGAGGAAATTCAGAATTTACTCAACCCGCAAGTTACAGGGAATAAAATTAGAAAACGTCTCGAATATATTGCCGAGATTACCGATAACTTTCAAAGCATACCTCTGTCAGGAACAGCCAAAGCGAAGTCTGCCAAAATTAGGGCAGACTTGCCACCATCACAGCAAAAAAATCAATCCAAAGCAGAAATACAAAACGAGCAGCCGAAGGTTAGCATTTGCATTCCAACATACAACGGAGAAAAATTTATTGGGGAAGCAATTCAAAGTGCTTTGGCCCAAACCTACCCTAACATAGAACTGATTATATCCGATGACGGCTCCACAGACCGCACAATTGCGATCGCCCAATCATTCCAATCGCAAACCTCAGTCGATTTCCGCATCATCCTGCACCATAACTACGGCTTATCACAAAACTGGAACTTCTGCATATCCCAAGCAAAAGGTCAATACATTAAATTTCTGTTTCAAGACGACTTGCTCGCACCAGAATGTATTGAGAAAATGGTCGCAGTCGCCCAACAAAACCCAGAAATAGGTATGGTTTTCTCCCCGCGTGGCATCACCATAGCTGAAAATGAATCTAACCGGATTTTGCGGAGAGCTTCTCAATCAATTAAAGATTTGCATAAAAGTTGGTCGAATTTAAAATCTATTCAGCCCGGAAAACAATTACTGGCAGATACTAACTGCTTGAACAACCCGATAAACAAAATTGGCGAACCTAGTACCGTCTTAATTGCCGCGCGAGTATTTGAAGAAATAGGATTATTTGATTCGGGATTATCTCAGTATGTAGACTTAGATATGTGGTGGCGAATCATGGGCAACTATCATATCGGATTTGTAGACGAAAAACTATCCTCCCTGCGGATTCATCCCGAACAACAAACTTGGAAAAACTTCGCGGCTGGGGAAAATCATAAGGATGTAGTCAGATTTTACAAAAAACTACTAAATAGTCCTGATTACAGTTTCTTGACTCAACAAATTAAACAGACAATCCGCCAAAAGTTGGCATTGAGAACCCAGCCGAGTTTATCGGAATTGTCAGCAATGCTTGATCAATACAATAAATTCCCCTCAAAACAGCCTCTTCTCGCGCTGCGCCCATACCGCCAACAGCTAGCTGAATATTGGCTGAATTTGCCAGCGAAAAAATTAGAAAGTGCTTACTTGAAAGACACGGGGAAAGCTCATAAATTGCTCCTAGATAGCGCCCTCAAAAATGAAACTTTAACTGAGGAAGAACAAAGTTTTGTCCAGCAGTTATCCTCGAAACTTGCTGAAGGAGGAGAAATTGCCGAGAAGATGCAATATCTCCTCGCAGCGATGCTGTACCGCGACGCTTATCAGTTGCCACTTGAGTATAACAATGCAGCGATTCCCCAGTGGTTTTTTGACGACTTTTTGAAATTTATATTTCATTCTCCCGGTTATTTTAAACAAAACTGGGAAATAGAAAGGTACTCTGAATATTTCCAGCAGTTAATCAAGTACGTCGCTGCTAATATCGCCAGTTTTCCAGATTCAGAAGTTTGGCGTTATTTGGCGGCTTTTATTGCGAAAAATGTTAGTTTCCAAGCTTTGTATTTGAGCGAGGTCAATTTGCTCAATATATTGATTCAGCGAGCTGATATTGTGGAATTTCATTTGAAAAATATCGGCTGTCAAATAGAATGGTATTTTCCTCAGAGAGAACCTGAAAGAACTAAAATCAGAGTTGGCTTTTTGCTTGATAAAATTAGTGATGAATCCGAGACTCGTGCTGCAATTCCGAGTTTTGAATATTTAGACAGAAGCAAATTTGAAATTATCGTGTACTATTTCCAGGTACAAGACGAGCGACTGGGGAAATATTGCGAAAATTGCGCCGACAAACTGGTGCAACTGTCAGAAGATTTGCCCAATCAAGTCCGAGAAATGCGATCGCACGATTTAGATATTCTGCTAATCTGCACCAATACCGCCGACACTTTCCAACCAAGCGCGCTGCTGTGCCTGCACCGACTAGCGCGGGTGCAAATAGCTACCGGTGCATCAACCCCCGCCACCACCGGAACCAGAAATATCGATTATTTCATCGCCGGAGATTTGACATTGCCCGCAGGTGCAGCAGCAGAGTATCGCGAAAAATTAATTACTTTAAAAGGGTCGGGAGTTTGTTTAAGCTATACTGTAGAATCAGCACCTGCCAAAGTTGAACCGACTCGCAGCAGTTGGGGAGCTACAGACGAATCTGTAGTGTTCATGTCCGGCGCTCAAGCTTTGACAATTATCCCAGAATTGAGAGAAACTTGGGCAAAAATTATTGCGACGGTTCCCAATTCTATTTTAGTTTTGTATCCCTTTAGTTCCCGCTCAGAAAACTATCCGACAGTGCCTTTTTACAACCAAATTCGATCGCTCTTTGCCGAATTTGGTATTGAGCAAAAGCGCTTAGTTGTGATTAAGGCGCTGCCATCTCGCGCAGATTGCATAAAATGCCTGGAATTGGCTGATATATATTTAGACTCCTATCCATACAGCAGTGCCTGCTCCTTAGCAGAACCCCTGTTGGTGGGGTTGCCTGTAGTGGTAAGAAAAGGGCAAACAACTCGATCGCGACAATCAGCCGCCGTGCTCGAAGAACTGCTACTTCCGGAACTGGTAGCAAACAGCCAGAACTCTTATTTAGAGCTCTGCACAGCACTGGGAACCCACCCAGAACTGCGCCGACACTACCGCGATCGAATCCAGCAAAAAATGGTGGCAAACCCCAAATATCTCGACAGTCGCGCTTGCTCGACCCAACTGGGAACACTCTTTGAAACACTATTCCGAGAGTGAAGGAAGAAGGAAGTTCAGCAACTAAGCAGTGTACGGGATTTAACGGATGGATGTTGAGGGAAGAAGGAAAATGGCAGAAAAAAGATTTTCCCCACTCTCCTACCCTCGCCTTATCCCGCTACCATTATGAGACCCGCGGGGAACCCCTCGCTAGGCAGAGCGTCAAGAAATAGACAGCAATAGCGCTAGCCCACTGACGGTCTGCTATCATCGGGAAATCGAGGGGTTAGTGGTTGTCGCTCTTTTCCTGCCACAGCTAAATTAAAAGGGGAAGCGCAAGTCAGTTGGAGATAAAAAAATGACAGGACTTTTTCAAATAGGCGATAAATTACTGCAAGCTCAGGATATGCCATCGCTCCTGAAGCGATACCAGTTAATGCCGCAATTCTTGCGCGGTGTAATAGTAGACCAAGCGATCGCATCCTTTAGTTGCAGCGACGAAGAACGCCAATCCGCAGTCGAGAACTTTCTGGCACAGCACCAACTGACAGCCCCCGAAGCCAAAGAAGCTTGGCTGCGTGGCCAAAATATGACGGAAGAAGAACTTCAAGAGATGGCCGTCAGGCCCTTGCTGATCGAAAAATTTAAGCAAGAGACTTGGAGACCTAAAGTAGATAATTATTTTTTAACCCGCAAAGCCAGCCTAGACCACGTAGTCTATTCCCTAGTACGCACCAAAAATCCAGCACTGGCAAACGAACTTTACTTTCGCATCCTGGAAGGGGAACAAACCTTTGCTGAAGTGGCCCGCGACTATTCCGAAGGGCCCGAGTCCAAGTCAGGCGGCTTGTTGGGCCCAGTACCCCTCTCGCAGCCCCACCCGGCAATCAGCAAACTTTTGTCCGTCAGCCAGCCAAATCAACTCTGGACGCCGCGTCCTCTGGCAGAATGGATGGTAATTATTCGACTAGAAAAGTTCATGCCGGCCCAGCTCGATGAATCGATGCGGCTGCACTTGATTAACGAACTCTTTGAAAGCTGGCTCGCCGAACAGATCTCGCAAATAGGCCCGCTACAGCCCCTCTCCTCCGTGTCTTCAATATCATGACCGAAAGCAATTTCGTCTGGGGCCCCCGGATTTATCCGTGGAGACTTTAAAAAGCGTAGCATCCTGACAAAAAGCCTCCGGATTCATCTGTGGATTCAATCTAAAATCTAAAATCTAAAATCTAAAATCGGATGACTTCTTCCGCTGTTTCCCTCTCCCAAATTCAGGATTTCCTAGCTAAAACACCTCCCTTTGACCGACTCTCAGAGACGGCTCTGTCAGCCTTGGTGGCTAAATGCCAACTCCTCGGCTACCGGACGGGGCAGCCCCTGTTTGAACGGGAAAAAATGCCGACTCAGGTGGCAATTATCTATCAAGGCCAGGCCCGGCTGCTGGGCTTTGACCAGCGCTCGCAGCGCCACGTAAGTTTACGCTTGGTGCAGTCGAAGGAAATCTTGGGCTGGGCTGGCTTGCTCAGGGGAGTGCCCTGCGAAACGGCGATCGCCTCTACAGATGTGATTGCGATCGTCATACCTGCCGAAGATTTCCTGAGTGTCGTGGAAAAACAGCCGACATTTGGAGAAGCTTTTCGCGAGCACTGTTCCTTGAGCGAAGTATTTGAACTGTTGAGCCTGGAGTTGCAGCGCCAAGCGGACGGCACTTCCAATCTCAAGGAACTCACCCTGCAAGCTTGGCAAGACGCGACAGTTGTCAACGTGCCAAAGGGTAACAAAAAAACTCAAGACCTCGCTAAAGAACTAGATGCCGATCGCATTTGGCTAGTCAGCAGCGGCGTCTTAGGCGACTTTCCCACCGGCAGCCGCTTCTCTGCGGAAAATGCAGCCAAATCCTTAAAAGTAGAAGGCCGGCTCGGCGCCCGCTTGGTCGGCTTCCGGGAACCCCCAGAACCCCAACCCGAGCCAGACTCATTCGATGGCACGACAGATCCAGCAGGCTTGGGGCAGAATCCGGCCGGAAAATTGC
Source organism: Microcoleus sp. MP8IB2.171 (assembly GCA_030248405.1). GTDB lineage: Bacteria > Cyanobacteriota > Cyanobacteriia > Cyanobacteriales > Microcoleaceae > Microcoleus. Next base: position 8,944 of record JARCMA010000355.1, on the reverse strand, counting down.
TCGACATTAAGATAGCCCCAGAGCGTCCCCCAGAACCCGCAACCGACCAACCAAAGGATTCGGCGAGATACCCAGTTTTCCGTGCCAAAGGGCAGATTGAGGGCCCGCTAGCTTGCTTCCAGATGTTGAGCAAGTATTTCGGTCTAAAATTTCGTCGAGATATCATCCGCAAAGTTCTAGAAAATCAGTTAAAAACCGCTGGTTCTAGCAGTCTGCAAGCCTGCGGGGCGATCGCCCAAAGCATCGGCCTCACGCCCCAATTGGCGCAAGTGCCAGCAGAAGCCATCAACCGCATCAAAGCCCCCGTAATGATTAAATGGCAAGATAGCTTTGCCATTATTTACAGCATCACCGAGCAAGAATTGGTGATGGCCACGCCCGAACAGGGGCTGATGCGGAAGCGGATACCTCAGTTTAAAGAAATCTGGGGCGAATCAGGAGAAGTCCTGCTGCTGCAAGCTCCCCAAGTTGAACAAAAAGAGCAGTTCAGCTTCTGGTGGTTTGTGCCGGCGCTGATGGAACACAAAACAGTGTTTTTTGAAGTGCTGTTAGCCTCGTTTTTTGTACAGTTATTCGGTCTTGCCAACCCATTAATCACTCAAGTAATTATTGATAAAGTATTAGGTCAGCGCAGCATTGACACCTTGGATATTTTGGGGGCATTTCTATTAGGTGTTGCTCTGTTTGAAGGACTGCTCAACGGTTTGCGTACCTTTTTGTTTATAGATACCTCAAACCGCATCGATGTCAAATTGAGTGCAGAAGTCATCGACCACTTGCTCCGGCTGCCCCAAAATTACTTTGACAATCGGCGCGTGGGAGATTTGGTTTACAAATTCAGCATGATGGGCCAGATTCGGGAATTCATGACGAGTACAGCTTTGACAGTTGTTCTCGATGCAGTATTCTCGGTGGTCTACGTCGCTGTGATGCTTTCCTACAGCGTGAAGCTAACCTTCGTATCTTTGGCAGTGATACCGATACTGGCCGTGATGATTATTCTGATCAATCCGCTGGTGCTGCGCCTGATCAAACAAAGAAATATGCGTTTTGCTGACTCTCAATCTTATCTAGTAGAAGTAGTCAGCGGAATTCAAACTGTTAAGGCTCAAAATATTGAATTGAAATCCCGCTGGGAGTGGTCTAGCCGCTACGCTAAATACATTACAGCCAGTTTTAAAACAATTATCACGGGGACTACGGCAGGTACGGTTAGCGGCTTTTTAAACCAGGTGGGTAACTTGGCTCAGTTGTGGGTGGGAACTTATTTGGTACTGGGAAATGACATGACTTTGGGTCAGTTGATTGCTTTCCGAATTTTTTCGGGGAACGTGACTGGTTCGCTGCTGCGTTTTGTGAGTGTGTGGCAGAGTTTCCAAGAAGTCTCGATGTCGATCGATATGCTTAAGGATGTGGTCGATACGCCGACGGAAACCAGCGAGGAAGACCGCAGCAATATCCCGCTGCCCGCAATTCAAGGGCAGGTTACGTATGAGGAGGTTTCCTTCCGATTCCTGGAGAGCGGCCCACTGCAATTGGCGAATGTGAATTTGGAATTTCCCCCTGGTAGTTTTGTAGGAATTGTGGGGGGAAGCGGTTCCGGTAAAAGTACGGCCATGAAGCTGTTGCAGCGTCTCTATCCGCCGCTGTCGGGCAGGATATTTATTGACGGCTATGACATTGCTAAGGTGGAGTTATATTCGCTGCGCGGTCAACTTGGAGTAGTGCTACAAGATACTTTGCTGTTTAACTGCTCTGTACAAGAAAACATTGCTCTAAGTAATCCCGACGCGAGTACGGATGAGATTGTCCGAGCTGCAAGACTAGCCGTAGCTCACGATTTTATTATGGGCTTGCCTGCTGGCTACAATACAGTAGTTGGAGAGCGAGGATCTTCGCTTTCTGGGGGTCAAAAGCAACGGATCGCGATCGCCCGCACGATTTTGCAAAACCCGAAACTGCTAATTTTGGACGAAGCTACAAGCGCCCTCGACTATCATTCCGAACGCCAAGTTTGCAATAACTTAGCAGAATCTTTCGCAGGCCGCACGGTGTTTTTCATTACTCACCGCCTGACGACAATCCAAAACGCCGACATAATTATTATGATGGATCAAGGTTCGGTAGTCGAGCGGGGAACTCATAAAGAATTAATGGCTCTTAAAGGGCGTTACTACTGCCTCTTCCAACAACAAGAGTCATCGAATACCTGATATCTAACAACTCACAACTGATCACTAACGCTTAACAACTGAGAACTAACAAATGGCTATGAAATCGTTAATACTTTCTGAGCAACCAGTCATTCTCGAAAAACCAGCGATTTGGTCGCACTTGTTTTTGTGGATGATCATGCTGATGACCACTTCTGCTGTAGTTTGGGCTTATTTTGCTAGCGTAGAGCAAGCTGTCCCCGCTGTCGGCCAATTGGAACTAAAAGATGGTGCTAGAGACATCCAAGCACCTGCTACGGGCGCTGTGGTGAGACTTCACGTTGAAAATGGCGATCGTGTGGAAAAAAACCAGCCTCTGCTCACTTTCAACCCCCTTGCACCCAGTGCCGATTTAACATCGGTTCAGAAAACTAAAGAAGCTCTGGAAAAGGAAAATAAATTTTACGAAGATGTTGTAAGCGGCAAAGTTCAAGGCCCTATTCCTTCTAACCTAGAATCTACCATCAAGGACAGACAGAGCCTCGTGGCACAAAATCAAGTGCTGCAAGCTCTGATTGACGAGCTGTACCTCAACAGGGGATCGAGCGGAAATTTTGATGCAGCCCAGCAAGGACTTTATGTTAATTATCGATCGGAATTTCTCTCTCGCGTAGCCGCAGCCCAAGGTCAAGTTCAGGAGTTGGACAAACAACTAAAGCAAGCTGAGAATGCTGAAAAAGCCGCCGGCGCTCAAATGACCGTAGCACAGCAACAATTGGGTTTTGCTCAGAACCAATTAAATTATTCTCAACAGCAGTTAGCTTCTTCGCAAGAGCAAATCAAATCAGCCCTGGCTCAGAAAGATTTGGCTGACGAACAGTTAGCAAAATCCCAACAAGTCTTGAAGTCTAATCAAGCCATTCTGGGCAGACTAGGCCCCCTGGTAGAGCAAGGAGCGATCGCTGAACTGCAGAAAGAAAAGCAAGAACAAGATGTTTTCAGAGGCCAAAGCGACGTTCTCAAACAGCAAGATCAAATCAAGCAGCGCGAAGGTGAAATCAACTCCCGCAAAGGCGAAATTAACACGCGCCGAGGCGAGCTCAATACCCGCCGGGGTGAAATTAACGCCCGTCAAGGTGACATCGAAAAAATAACCGCTGAAGTACAGCGCCAGCAAGGAGAGCAAGCGCGCATTCAAGAGTCGATCGCCCGCGCCCAAGAACAGTTAAAAAACACTAAAGATTCCTGGGCCAGAGAACTGTACACCAAAATTGCTGACAACGAAAAACAAATTGCCAGCAGCGATTCTCAGCTAAGCCGCTTCAAAGTGGAAAACCTCAAAAAGCTGTCCGAGGTAAATGCTCAGCTCGAAAAAGCGCAGCAAAACCGCGACACTCAAGTGCTGAAGTCTCCTGTCTCGGGGGTAATCTTTGATTTGAAACCTTCTAAGAAGCAGGATGCGAAGTTGGATATAGCCAAAGATCCGATTTGCCAATCCATCATTAACTCAGTGGTAAAACCGGGCGACCCCCGCCCGAAACGCTGCGAAGAAGCTTATTATGAAGCGCAGCAAACTGAGAAGCTGCTCAAGGTTTTGGACGACGAAAACGGTTTGGAAGCAGTTGTTTACCTGGAAAACAGCAATGTGGCTCTGGTATTGGATGCCATGAGACAAAAGCGCGATAAATTGGAGAAGTATCACGGCAAACAATTAGATGGAGAAAAGATTGACTGCGAAAAAGGTAAAAGCTGCGTTTGTCCTGAGAAGGAAGTTAACAGAGAGAAACTGGGTTTGACAAAATACCAATGCGTGCCTGTTGATGTCAATGTTGAAGCTTTCCCGGCTCTGGAATTTGGTACTGCTGAGGGTGAAGTAAAAGAGATCAGCAAGGATGCTGAGCCTCCTACCGAATTGCGGAAATACTACGCTTTCAAAACAAAAATTAAGCTCAAGAATCAAAAGTTTGTGTTGAACAAGGACAAGCCAAATCAACAAGAAGTTAACTTGCAGTCGGGAATGGCCGTAAGCTCTAATATCAATATCGGCAAGCGGACTGTTTTGCAGATGTTTGTGAACAGGTTTACTGGGAAACTGGATACGTTCAAGACTGTTAAGTAGATTGATTCGAGGCGATGGGAATTGGCGATTTCAATCGGCGATTGAAATCGCTACTACACAATCAAAGTCCGCCTGCGCGGACTAAGATAAGACGCTATGAGTGTTAGATCCCCGACTTCTCAAAGAAGTCGGGGATCTGGGTATTCTGTCGATCGCACTTTCATGAAAAAAATCATCTTATTTACTTTATACCTAATTCCAGTTGTCCTGTTAATCGGATTTGTAGCGAATTTTAGCATAAACGTTCCCGTTGATGACGAGTGGAGGTTAGCGAGTCTTTTTGAAAAAATAGCTGCGGGAAATGTAACTTTTAAAGATTTTTGGGCTTTGCACAGCAACCACCGCATACTTTTCCCTAAAATAATTATTGCGGTGCTGGCTTTTGCTTCCCGATGGAATATTAATTATCCGTTGTGTCTCAGCATAGGTTTGGCTGCGATAACTTTTATCGCTATGTACAAGTTATCCTCGATGCAGGTTAAGAATGTCGGGGATGATTTGTGGCATTTAGCTAATATTTTAACTTGTATTTTGCTTTTCTCGCTAGTTCAGCACGAAAACTGGCTTTGGGGATTTCAATTAGCCTGGTTTTTGGTAAATTTGTGTTTTGTATTAGCGGTTAGTGCGCTGGTTTCAAATTACCAATTTTCGCCTAAAATTAGAATATTTCTTGCTGCTGTATTCTGCTTTATTGCTAGTTTTTCCCTGGCTCAAGGTTTGCTTTCTTGGTTAGCGGCGATTCCGGCTGTGATGGCTTTAGAAGGCAAACAAGTACATAAAAAAATAAGATTAATTGTCTGGATGTTGCTATTTTTGGCAACTTGTGCTGTTTACTCAATAGATTATCATCCTAGCCGGAAAACAAGTATTATTTCATTGTTCAATAAGCCGCTTGTGGTAATTGATTATTTTTTAAGTTTGTTGGGTTCGCCCATTGTGCGATCGCCCGGATTGTCGGCATTTGCAGGATTGGTAATATTGGCAGTTTTTGGATATTTTATATGGTATTTTGGGAAGAATATTCTATCAAGTTCGGTAGCTTTAAATGATAGTGCAGATATTTCAAGTGATTCATCTGTTGTCATTGTTCGCTGTGCGAAGCAATCTCAAGTCCCGGCGATTGCTTCGTCCCTCGCAATGACAGAGGGAGACAAATCTCCAGACGCTGCGATTGCTTCGTCCCTCGCAATGACAGAAAGGGAGGCAGTACCTTGGCTGTCAATAGGTTTGTTTTCTATTTTATCTTCTTTGTTAATCGCGCTTGGTAGGGCTGAATTTGGGGCGATTCAGGCGATCGCATCTTCGAGATATACGACTAATACGATTTTGCTGTTAATTGCTATAGTTCAGCTAGGAAAATTGTTTGTTAGAGAAACAAAAGCTCCGTTTAAACTTAACTATAAATTTATTTATCGGGGAGTTGCAGGGCTATTAATTGCTATAATTATTGTTAACTCCCAGCAGGCGATCGCGCAAACTAGCTCGGCACTCCTTTACAAACAAGGCGCTCAAGATTGTTTGCAGTTAATTAACTATCTGGAAACGTCGGATTTTTTCAAGAATTCGCCGGAAAGCTGTTTGAGGGTGCTGAGCAAAAAAACTTGGCTGGTGAGAGAAGGCGCTGCAATTATCGATCGCATAGGTTGGAGAAAATTCGCGAAAAATGTAGAATTTATTGCTAATCCAGAGAAAGTTTACGGCTATTTAGAAAAACCTCAAACTACCGATAAATTATTGAAAGCTGCTGGTTGGGCGGTTTTGCCAGACAATAGGAAACAGCCGAATATTGTACTGCTATCTGTCGGCGATAAACAATCTTTTTTTGCTAACGCTTATGTAAACTTGGACAGCCCGGATATTGCTAAGACTTTGAAATCCCAGTTGTACAATAATGCGAGGTGGGCGGTTGATGTGTCGGGTGGCGATTTGTCGATCGCCCAAACCGATATCAAAGCTTGGGTGTATAATCCTGTTGACAACCAGTTTGTCCAGTTGCGCGGAGGATGAGGAGTGAAAATTTCGGTGATTATACCAGCCCACAATGAGGAGGGCTGTTTGTATGGTACTGTGCGGGCGATCGCCCAAACGCTCGATTTAGAAGGCATTCCGCACGAAATTTTGATTGTGAATGACAATAGTGTCGATCGAACCCTTGACATTTGCCAGGAATTGTCAGAGACTTTTGGCACAGTTAGATACATCAACAATCAGCCTCCCAACGGTTTCGGATTTGCCGTGCGCCGGGGTTTAGCGGAATTTGACGCGGATGCTGTAGCAATTGTGATGGCGGATGCTTCCGACGATCCCATAGATTTGGTAGCAGGATACCGCAAATTGCAAGAAGGATATGACTGCGTTTTCGGTTCCAGATTTATCAAAGGCGGCTTTGTTGTTGATTATCCAATTCACAAATTAGCAATTAACCGCTTAGCAAACTGGTTTGTAAAAAGTATTTTCGGCTTGCGTTACAACGATATTACCAATGCTTTTAAACTCTACCGCCGAGAAGTGATTGAAGGCGTGCAGCCGATTTTGAGCCATCATTTTAATTTGACAGTGGAACTGCCTTTAAAAGCAATTATCCGGGGTTTTTCCCATACGGTGATTCCTCTGAAGTGGTACAATCGGACTGCTGGTATTTCTAAGCTGAAAATCAAAGAGATGGGCAGTCGATATTTGTTTATTGTCTTGTATGTCTGGCTGGAAAAACATCTCTCTCGCGGCGACTACCACCGAACTCGAAAGATGAATGAGTTAAAATTAGATTTATTACCAAACTCAAGGACTGAAGTGCTGACTGCGAAGGAATGATCGCTAATACTAAATCCGGCTTTTAGTCCGCGAAGGCGGACTTAGTTTGTGTAGTCGCGGTTTCAACCGCCGACTCTTTAGTCCGCGAAGGCGGACTTAGTTTGTGTAGTCGCGGTTTCAACCGCCGACTCTTTAGTCCGCGAACCATATTGTAGCAATAAATTTAGTGATGTCTGAAAGAATTTTAATTGTTGGTGGTGCGGGTTTTATCGGCAGTTGTTTGGCAATTGGCCTGAAGAAACTGCACCCGGAATGGCAAATTATTTGTTTAGATAACCTGCGCCGCCGGGGCTCAGAATTGAATTTGTCTCGGCTCAAAAGTTGCGGGATTCAGTTTGTTTACGGGGATATTCGCACGGCGGCTGATTTAGATCCAGTTGCGCTGAATGCTGATTGCATTATCGATTGCGCTGCGGAACCTTCGGTATTGGCTGGTTTTAGTTCACCTCAGTACGTTTTGCAGACGAATTTACTGGGCACTGTGAATGTTTTGGAGTTGGCGAGACAGACTGGTGCGAGTTTGTTGTTTTTGTCTACGAGTCGGGTTTATCCGATCGCAAGTGTGAAATCTGTTAAGCTGTTGGAGTTGGATGATAGATTTGCGATCGGCCCAGAGCAAACATTACCCGGTATATCGGAGTTAGGCATATCAGAAGACTTCCCATTAAAAGGACACCGTTCGCTTTACGGAGCAACTAAATTAGCATCGGAATTGCTGATTGAGGAATACAGAGAAGCATACAACGTGCCAGCAATTATTAACCGCTGCGGGTTAATTACTGGTGCTTGGCAAATGGGTAAAGTGGATCAGGGAGTTTACGGTTTGTGGGTGGCGGCTCACTATTTTCAAAAGTCGCTGAGTTATATCGGTTTTGGTGGCAGCGGGAAGCAAGTTAGGGATTTGCTGCACGTTCAAGATTTGTTGAGGTTAGTTAATTATCAGTTAGAACATTTTGCTAAATTTGACGGCGAAGTGTTTAATGTTGGCGGCGGTTTGAGCAACAGTCTTTCTTTGGTTGAAGCAACTGATTTGTGCCGCAAGATTTCGGGTAAATCTATTCCGATTCATCCTATTTTGGAGGAACGGGCGGGGGATATTCCGATTTTTATTACCGATTCTTCTAGGGTGATGGAGAAAACGGGATGGCAGCCTATGATTGGCCCGGAGGCGGCTTTGCAGGATATTTATGATTGGATTGCGGCTAATGAGGTGGTTTTAAGTTCGATTTTGTAGGGATTTTTTGCAGCGCAGATATTTTGTGGAATTTGGTAATAAAACCATTTATTCTGCGGTAGGGAAACGGCAGTGCCCTGTCCTGCTTCATCCCTTCGGGTGTAACGCCATTTTCGGCAATGTTAATTATTGCCATTGAGGTCGAAGTTTTCTATAATGGGAATTTCTGAAGGGGAGGAAGCTACGATTCGCAGGTTTATATCAACTATGATTTGATTTTTATCAACAACTACATTTGCTTTTTTTATTAAGAATTTTATTGGTAAACAATCGCCTGATTCAGGTTCGGGAGACGGCTGAGTTTTATATCCTGCGTCCTCCAGCCATTCACAAATCTTTCTCCAGTTTTCTACCTTTTCATCAGCTTTGCCTATAAGACTTTTTACATAGTGGTATAATGTGTTACAAAAGTCTACTGCAATCCCCTTGGGGTTTTTACTGAGCGTTTCGGCAATTTCGGTGGGACTGTGGCCGCAGAGTAGACCACGTAGATGTTGTTTCTCTGTGGGCGTGAGCCGCTTTCCCTTGGCGGATGCTAGGTCTGTGTAGAGGGTTTCTAAGTCCCAGTCGCGGGCAGCTTCGGGGAAGCGATCGTTAGAGGATGCCATTGCAGGGGATAGGTTTCGG
>JARCMA010000354.1 GCA_030248405.1 Microcoleus sp. MP8IB2.171 | reverse complement strand
TATGCTGATGATGCGGAACTTTCGCTACAGGAAAGCAAGTTGAGTTTGTTGAATTTGCTGCTAATTCTGAAGACGGCGGTGATGACGCGGATTGTGGGATATGGATATTTGGGTAGGGAAAAGTTTTTGATGATTCCGATTGGCGGGAAGTCGGTTTCTGCTGTGGGCGATACTTTTAGCAGCAAAATAGCGAGTTTGATTAAAGCGTTGAAAAGCGAATATCGCAGTCGCCCACAAAATGTGTATTTTAAGGAGGTTTATGAGGGGCTGGAGGAGCTTTTGAGTCGCGGGGAGTATGAGGTTTCGCCCAAATCTGAGGAGTCTCGTGAAAAGGGCAATTCTTACTTGGAAATGCGGGAAGATTTTAATCGGAAATTTTTGCAGATGTGCAATCCTCTTGATGGTTTGCTGGGTTACGATCATCTAGAGGTCGGTCATGTTTTGGGGAGTTTGCTGTTAGTTCCTTTGGCTGATAAAAGTTTGAAGGAAAACTATCAGATGCGGCTGAATGGGGAAATTAAGAAATGTTTGGAGAATCAGTTGCTGAAAAAAATGGAGACGATCGCAAATAGTAAATCCTCTCCTGAGAATGTAAAATCGGCTATTCGGGGTGGCGCGATCGAGCTTTTGCACATTCTCAACGACGAAGTGGAGAAAACTCAGTATTTGGAGCAGCAGAGTCAGCAGTTCGATCGCTATTATGCTATACCTTTGTTTGCTTTTGTCAGCGGGGAGGAAATGCAGGAGTATTTTGCACAGACGAAGCTGGAGGAACCGGAAGACAGGAGGTTTCGGGATATTTTGTCGGCTTACGTGCGATCGACCTATCCGATAGACAGTGTAATGCCGATCGGGCATAAGTACCACGAATTCCCGTTTATCGTGTTTAGAAGCTACAGTTTAGAACAAAGCCGAGAAAAGATTTTTACAGATAAATATCTTTTGAGTTCCAATGAATTGAACGTGCTCAATTTAATTTTGTCAAAACAGATAAACTAGACCTCTTGCATTCCCAAGCTTTCCTATCCTGAACTTATCTGCGTTGCATCTGTGTTGCATCTGCCTGACATCTGCGGTTTCTCTGTCGAAGACTTAAGCAATCTTCTCTACAGAAACTTGTAGGCTGCGTCAGCTAGCTGTCACCCTATCCGCAGACAAAATAAAACTCTTCCGACGCACCCTACTTGCTACTTGCTAACTTCAAAGGGCGTGTATTTCCCCCCCAAAGCTTCGACGATGGTGCGAGTATTAGCCGACATCATTTTCACATAAGAATCGCCATCGCTTCCCGCCGCACCAATCGAATCCGAATAAAGTTGCTGCGCCGCCAATTTCACCCCCGCTTCCTCCGCCACAGTTCTAATCAGTTGCGGGTTAATTGTAGTCTCGGCAAAAATAGCAGGAACTCCCGCAGCTTTCACCGATTCTACTAACTTTTGCACCGTTTGAGCGCTCGGCTGTTCCTCCGTACTAATCCCGATCAAACTGCCAGCACTTCCCAATCCGTAGGCGCGGCTGTAATATTGAAAAGCATCGTGAGTTGTTACTAATTGGCGCTTATTTTCGGGGATAGTTTTAATCTCTTGTTCGATCCAACTATCCAAACGTTTTAACTCTTCAGTAAGTTTCACAGCATTCTGCGTAAACTTATCCCGATCTTCCGGCGACAGGTCGATTAGCGCATCCCGAATCGCTTCTACCATTTGAACTGCATTTTCCACATTTCCCCAAACGTGGGGATCGGGTACGGTATTGCCTTCTTTATTCAGTAGCAAAGGCTTGACAACTTCCCCCACTGCTAATTTCCGTGCCTTAATTCCGGCGGCATTCATCATCCTAATTAATCCCGGTTCCAAATTGTAACCGTTATACAAAATTAAGTTAGCTTCCTCCAAAGCTTGAGAATCTTTTGGCACCGGTTCGTAAACGTGAGGATCGGTTCCCGGCTGCAAAATTCCTGTTAGCTGAACTTCGCCACCCGCTACTCGATCGGTCAAATCCTCAATAATTGTGCTGGTAGCAACTACCTTCGGTTTAGCATCTGCCTCTGGAGAGAGGCGATCGCCCTGGGTTTGAGCGCAACTAAATAAACCCACAGTCAAAATGCCGCAGGCAATACTTCTAATCAAAAATACCTTGGACTTGTTCAATCCAGGGCGGGAGGTTTCAATCCCCGACTCACGGCTAAACTCTCCTTTATAGGATTGCTTCACAATTGCCGTCGGTTTTAATTCACATCTGACACCATTCTCAATAACCCTTGTCTGGGCGGGCAGGATGCCCACCCCACAAGAAAACTCACTCTTTGTGGAACAGGCATCTTGCCTGTTATTGAGAATGGTGTCAGATATGAGTTTTAACCGACTTGAGATTTTTGCCGCCAAACCTATAGTTTGAGGGGTTTCGAGCTTGCACTGTCGCATTATCTACCTCTCGTGCGTTCAAGATTATTCCTATTTACCGATGATTTCATATTCTTTTCATTTTTACAGTAAACTTAACAAAAAGGAGATAGAGTCACCGCAATGAATACCGCCGCCTTGCCCAACGAGAATCCTTGGTCTCAAATGGTTTGCCACCTCCAAGACACGGCTACCGACACAGAAATTATCGCTGTTAAGCACTTAGCAGTAAACTACCGCACGGTAGAGGCACTCAGAGATATCAATCTTTCCGTCAAACCGGGAAGGCTGACGGGTATTATTGGCCCCAACGGTGCCGGCAAAAGCACGCTGATCAAAGCAATGTTGGGCTTAATTCCCGCAGATCGCGGCAGTGTTACCTGTGGCGAAGAAGCGATCGCCGATCGACTCGAAACAGTAGCCTACGTGCCCCAGCGATCGCAAATTGACTGGAACTATCCCGCCACCGTTTGGGATGTCGTAATGATGGGAAGAGTCAGAAAAGCCGGATGGTTTCGCCGCTTCTCGGCAGCTAGCCGCCGCACCGCTGCTGATGCCTTAGAAAGAGTAGGTATGAGTGCTTACAAAGACAGACCGATCGGACAACTTTCCGGCGGACAGCAACAGCGAGTATTTCTAGCTAGAGCCTTAGCCCAAGAAGCCGCTATTTTCTGCTTTGACGAGCCGTTTGTCGGCGTTGACCAAAAAACTCAAAATATCATTTTCGACATCTTCCACCAGCTAGCAAATGCCGGAGAAATCGTTTTAGTAGTCAACCACGAC
>JARCMA010000353.1 GCA_030248405.1 Microcoleus sp. MP8IB2.171 | reverse complement strand
CCTCCGCGGACTAAGAGAGGATCACGTAATTTTCACCGCCTGTGTCTTCAACCCCTCTGAGCTCGGGTTTTGCTTGTATAGACGCGGTTTCAACCGCCCGGTCTTCTTTTATGGCCGCTGAATAATTGTTTCAACTACCCGCCGCTTGACTTTTGGATCGATACCAATCAGCCGCACGTATTCGCCGCCGTGTTCCGCCAAACAAGTTTCTAAAGATGCAACCACATCTTTTTCTTGTGCAGTTTTAATCGTCGCGCAACTTTGCCAAGAACCAGTCTTAAATCGGCGATTATCTGCATATTCCATGCCAATTTTGCAGCCTCTTGCTAATAACTGCTTTACTTGTTCCAATACCTCAGAACTCAGCCGCGCCGCATGACCGTTACCACCTTCAGAACTTGGCTCGACGTAAGCCTTATAATATTTGGATGACGGGTCGTTTAATTGACTTTGCGTGGGTTCAACAGCAGGAACATTGGCGCTTCCTGGAACGTTGAACAGCCGCGATTGGTTGTATTCATCTACTAAGCGCATTTCCTTAATCCGCTTTTGTTGACCCACCATCAAACTGCCCATTTCTAATAAATGAGCGAGGCTGAAATTCGGGTTTTTGAAATCTGGCGCTGCTTCCAAAGTGTTTACCAAACGCTTGGAAACTCGCTCAATTCCTATTTTGTGAATAAATTCGCGGATTTGTTCGTCGTAAATGCGCGATCGCAAAGCGCTAAAAAAGTCGATCGCCTGATCGGGAAAATTATCAACCAAACCCACAATCTCGGTTTTCGATAAATTGTCCGACTCAAAAATTCCGCCCACAATCCCAATTTTATCATCCCGGCTGGGTTCCCAATAAAACTTTTCCATTCGCCCGTCGCGAATCAGCGGCGCGTACAGCGTAGAAAAGTCATTTCCCGTGACAATAATCGGCACTCGGTGCAGGGGCGTGCTGTCATAACTTCCCGGTAACTGCACGTTAGTTGGATTGTCAGCAATATTCATCAGAGTGGCATTCACCATCTGAGTATTCACAGTATATTGAGTAGTAGTATCGAACCTGCCGGCACCAGCATCCAAATCGTTAATAAAAATGGCGCACATCTCGCCGCGCACCCGAATTTGCTCCGCAGCTTCCCGGTAGCGCAACCGAATTAAACGCGCCGGATCTCCCGCATCTGGACTTTCTAATTCCCCGCCAGATATCATCACTGGTTCAAAGCCCATCCGCTGAAAAACCAGTTCCGCTTGAAAGGTTTTGCCTTCTCCTTTGCGGCCGTGAATTCCTAAAATTAGGGGAACTCTTACGCCTGGTAAATTTAAAAAGTTCTTAGTGATATGCACCGCAACTTTATCGAGAAAGTTAGGAGAAATGTAATAACTCATCGGTAGATTTGTTTGAGGATTAATTGCTTCTGCTGTTACGATTCTATGACAAAAGTAACAACCTGCATCGTTCTACTGGATTTTTACCGTACAATCGAGACCTGCACATGATTTTTTAAGGAGCAATTCGTGAGTCCACAAACCTTACTAAAAGAACCCTTAGTCCAAGTCGAAGCCAGCCCGTTTAGTCCCGAAAGCTTTGACAAATATGTAATGACAACCTACGGGCGTTTTAATATAGCCTTAGAACGGGGCCTCGGCTGTCGCGTTTGGGATACCGAGGGCCGCGAATATCTCGATTTTGTCGCGGGTATTGCTACCTGCACTCTGGGACACGCCCACCCGGCAATGATTGCAGCGGTAACTCAGCAAATTAAGACGCTGCACCACGTTTCTAATCTTTATTACATCCCCGTACAGGGCGAGCTGGCAAAGTGGCTTGTAGACCATTCTTGCGCTGATAGAGCTTTCTTTTGTAACTCCGGCGCGGAAGCTAATGAAGCGGCAATTAAACTGGCGCGCAAGTACGCCCACGAAAAATTAAATATCTCGAATCCGACAATCATTACTGCTGTTGCTAGTTTCCACGGGCGGACTTTGGCGACAGTTACGGCGACGGGACAGCCTAAATATCAGAAGGGTTTTAGCCCGTTGGTTCCCGGATTTCACTATGTGCCTTATAACGATATTAGTGCGATCGAACTGGCGATCGACGAACTCGACAAAGATGAACGCCAAGTAGCTGCAATTATGATGGAAGCGCTGCAAGGTGAAGGCGGAGTTCGCCCCGGAGATATCGCCTATTTCCAACGGATTCGGGAAATTTGCGACGAAAAAGGTATTTTGCTGATTCTCGACGAAGTGCAAGTCGGGATGGGACGCAGTGGCAAATATTGGGGTTACGAAAATCTCGGTATTGAACCGGATATCTTTACGTCTGCGAAGGGATTGGGCGGCGGTATCCCGATCGGCGCTATGCTGTGCAAATCTTTCTGCGATGTATTTGAACCGGGAAGTCACGCCAGCACTTTCGGCGGCAATCCTTTTGTTTGCGCTGTCGCTTTGTGCGTGTGCCAAACTTTAGAACGGGAAAACCTTCTGGAAAACGTGCAGCAGCGCGGGGAACAGTTGAAAGCAGGGCTCAACAAGTTGGCGGCCACATATCCGCATTTAATTGCCGATGTGCGCGGCTGGGGTTTGATTGTCGGGATGGAATTGCAGGCTGACATCGAACTTACATCGGCCGATATCGTCAAATCTGCGATCACTGCAGGAGTTCTGTTGGTTCCCGCCGGGCCGAAAGTGCTGAGATTTGTCCCGCCTCTGATTGTTTCTGCGGCTGAAGTCGATCGGGCTCTGCTGGCAGTGGAGTCAGCCTTGCGCTCTCAAGCGGTACAGTAAAATCTACTGAGTTGCTTTTTGTTAGCTGTAGGGCTGAAGCTGGCGTAATATCCTAGATAACTCACTTAGGAATGAGAATTAAATAACCTGCAACGCGTGATTGTTCTTGTGGGATGGGCGTCTCGCCCGTCCCTTATAGACGGGCGAGACGCCCATCCCACACGCTGATGCAAATTATTTAATTCACGATCCTTAGTCCTGGACACACTCTTCCTCAGAAACCGGGTTTCTTTCGAGATTTCTCGTTACCAAACTCAATAGTTTCCCAGAAACCCGGTTTCTTAGCCTAAGTCCGATCGGGGTAAAAGTAAACCCGCCCCGCTGCAAGTCTGTCAGGGCGGGTTTGTCAAGTTTAGAACTCTCTTTGATACTCCCCACTGATGAATCAGGGGGATTCTTGACGTATACCACAAAGGGACTTTCAAAGGCGTTATCAAAGCACCTCTACCCACTCAGCTTAGACGAATCTAAGCCTTGCGTATACTTTTAACTTTTTTATACTTTCGGAGTCCATCACTCATGCCAGATAGGTACGTTCCACATTTTGATATTTTTTGTCAGTTAAATAGGCTTCCTGTCCAAAGGCAGTAGTGGCTTACTGTGCCGGAATCTCACCGAGACTAAAATGCTTCAACACGTAGATGGTTGTTCTTAATCGCTACACTTATTATATCATATTAACTCAAGCTGTGTTACTATTCTAGGCGACTGAAGTCGCTGCCGCTTTCCTCCCCATGTCTAAAGCCAGGGGCTTCTCGCTCGTTTTTTGGTGAATCCTGGTTTAACTATTTCGCGCCCTTCCAACTCAACTGAGTACCGTTATAGTGGGAAGGGCGGGTGACGACGATTGCATCCTCAAGTAATTTTGGGGAGCTCTTTCAAGAGAGAAAATATGTATTCCTCGTCACAAAATTTTTCCGTAATGCTTTGATCATCAACTGTATATTGTGAGAGAATAGAAGAACCAAGGAGGTGATGTTGATTGCTACACAAGGCTATCCAAGTTCGTTTGTATCCTACCCAAAATCAACAAATACAAGTAGCTTTAACTTTTGGGGGTGCGCGTTGGTGGTCTAATTATGCTCTAAATAAATCAATTGAAGTTTATAAAAAAACTGGTAAAGGACGTGGCTACTCCAGCCTCAACACACTTTTACCTGCTCTCAAAAAATCCGATGGAAGTGTATGCTTAGGTGAGTTTTACGGCAAATTTTTGCAATTTACTACGCTCAACTCAACCACTGCCTACAATTTTTTTTTGGATGGATTTGCTGGGTTTGATAAGTTCCCATCTCAAGATAAAAAACAGTCATTTCAGCAGCATAAAAACGTCAAGTTTGTGTGTACTCTAATTTTAGACAATAGGCAAATAACTAAGCCCAAAACAAATAGATATAGATTAAGTGAGGGTAAAATTCCGACTTCAATTATTAGTAAAAAATATTCAGGGAAATATCTTGCATCTATACTGACTGAAATCAAGAAGGCTGAGAACCAGACAAAAAAAGAAGGTAGAATTGCTGGCAGTGATTTAGTATTGAAATACTTTGCTATTGTCCCCGATGATAAAAAAGTATCTAAATATGACAATGCCAAGCATTTTGCCAAGCACGAGAAGAACTTGAAGGGCAAGCAGCAAAAGTTTACAGGCCAGCAGAAAAGAAGTAATTCTGAATACAAATATAGAAAAGCTGTTGCCAAAGTAGGGGAACGGTTTAGGAATTCGTGGCAATATTTTCTACATAAACTTAGTTATAAGTTGGTCAGCGATCGCCTCGCGGTCATAGTAGAAAACTTTCATTTCTGGAACAGGATTCGCAATTCCAATTTGGCGAAAGCAAGATCAGATGAGGTTTTGGAAAGTTTTACCAACTTCTTAGCCTACAAGTTGGAACGCAAAGGCGGGAACTTAGTCGAGATTGATAGAGGGGTTTCCAGTTCCAAACTCGGTTCTAATTGTTTCCATCAAATGACCGAGATGCGATTAGATATGAGGGAAGGGACTTGTCCTCACTGTGCTACCGATCGCGATCGGGAGGGGGACGCAGCGATAAAGATAAAAGCAGAAGGTATCAAAATACTAAAGGCGGAAGGTTCAGTCGTTTCTGCTTTAAGATGCGAGGTAAGACCAAAGGTTGGACGAAAGTCTCAGCTAAGGCACTCGCCTATGAGTACAGAAGCCCCTACTATATTCGGTACTACGATTTAGCGGTGGGTAGTTCACTTGGTTGCACGGAAGCAGCGCTCCTATGGTTAATAGTTTGGCGGAATGCACGATGGACGAACAGCGTCGCAAAACTGATGTTAATATGCTCCAAGCGCTGCTGGAAAATCCTGGCGACTCAGGAATAGATTTGATTTTGAGGGCGAACCCAAAGTCGATCGACTTTGAGTTCGTGCAAACGCTTTATTTGGAAGAAGTGGTACTGACGCGAGAAAGCTTGCTGAAAGCTGCAAAATTTTTCCAAAGGGCGATCGCACCCTTAGAATCTGCAAAAGGGAATTATAAATTGCCCGCAACCGGGGCAGCATATCTGGCTTTTTTAGCAGAAGTATTGCAGGCAGTGGCGCGCGGCGCTGATTCGCAGCACCTGTACTCGCTGCTGAGAAACAATTTAGACAAACTCGACCAGAATTTCGCACAACTGCTGCGCCACTGGGCCACTTTGGTGATCCCTGCTGCCAAAGAATCCGAGACTAGGCGCATTGCAGCGTTAATCGGCAATCTGAGCAACAAAATTGGGCGGTTTCCCCTCGGCAGCAAGGCTGATAACTTGGAAATCGAAATTGCCGGTTACGAAACAGTTGCTAAGGTGTTTACCCGCAAAGACTTTCCCCAAGAATGGGCGGTGATGCAAAACAATCTGGGCAACGCTTATAGCGATCGTCCCAAAGGTGATAAGGCTCAAAATATTGAACAGGCGATCGCTTGCTTTGAAAATGCCCTACAAGTACGCACGCCCGAACAGTACCCGGAACAGTGGGCGACGCTGCAAAACAATCTGGGCAACGCTTACAGCGAGCGTCTCAGGGGAGATCCGGCAGACAATCTAGAACACGCGATCGCCTGCTATCAAAACGCGCTGCGAGTTCGCAGCCGCGAGGCTTTCGGGCAAGAGTGGGCGAGCACTCAAAACAATCTCGGCCGCGCTTACAGCCGCCGGCTGCGGGGCAACCGAGCTGAAAATCTGGAACTGGCAGTCGCTTGCTACCACAATGCTTTGCAAGTCTACAACCGCAAGGTGTTTCCCCGGCGTTGGGCTACAACTCAAAATAATTTGGCAAATGCTTACTGCGAGTTGCTGCGGGGCAACCGAGCTGAAAATCTCGAATACGCGGTTACGTGCTATCAGAGAGCTTTACAGGTGCGGACTCGGGAAGCTTTTCCGCTGCAGTGGGCGACGACTCAAAGGAATTTGGGCCGGGTGTTTGTCGATCGCATCAAAGGCGATCCGGTGGAAAATGTGGAAATGGCGATCGCCTGCTATCAAAATGCTTTACAAGTCTATACCCGCATCAAATTTCCCGAAGCCTGGGCTTCGATCCAAATTTACCTCGGTAGGATCTACAGTCGGCGGGTGAAAGGGGAAAAAGCCGAAAATATGGAAATGGCGATCGCCTGCTATCAAAATGCTTTGCTGTTTTGCAACCGCCAAAAATCTCCCGAACGCTGGGCGATGCTGTGTGCCTACCTCGGCCGCGCTTTCTGCGAACACGTTAAAGGGGAAAAAAACCGCAACCTCAAAAGCGCGATCGCCTGCTATCAAAATGCGGGCGAAGTCTACACCAGGCAGGCATATCCCAACCGCTGGGCAATGCTGCAAATTTATCTCGGCAGAGCTTATTCGCAACTGACCGAGACGGAAAACTTGTCCCACATGGAAAGCGCGATCGGCTGCTATCACAGCGCCTGTCAAGTCTACACTCGCGAAACCTATCCCCACCGCTGGGCTGAAATTTTATTTTATTTGGGTCAAGCTTACCGAGTTCGAGGCGACTTGCTTCGCGCCTACGGGGTTTTTACTGCTGCTGTCGATACTGTGGAATTCTTGCGTTGCGAAGTTGGGGTTGATACAGTCGATTTTGGCGATCAGACGACTACCGCAAAAGTCAAATTAACCCGCACCTGGGCTGGACTCTATAAATGCCTGGTGCAAGTTTGCCTGGAACTCGGCGCCAGCCAACCTGAATATTACGCTAAGGCTCTGGAATACGCCGAACGCCACAAAAATCGGAATTTGGTAGAACTGCTGGTTAAATGCCACTTGACTCCGAAAGCCGAAATTCCTGCAGCGGTGCGAAGCGAGTTGGAGTCGCTGCAACTGGAAATAGCGGGGGAACAGCGGCACCAAGAACAGGGAGAACCTGAGCCGAACACGACCTTGATTTCTGAGGGCGATAGCCAAGGTTTGAGCAGCGGTTCTCTACTGCCGAACTCGGACTTCATGCACTTAAATCAATTGTGGAAGCAGTTTGATAGGTTGATTGCGCGGGAGGTGCAGGCAAACGATCCTTTCTTCAGCCTAGCTCACAAAGTTGAACCGATCGCTTTCGAGCAAATTCTCCAATTGTTGCCTGATGACAATTGCGCTGCTGTGGTGTGGGCGAGTTTGGGGGAGTTGCTGGTTGCTTTTGTGGTGGTAAAGAGTGCACAATATCCCGCCGTTCACCTGTGTTCCCCGCAAAATGCTTTGGCTGCCGAAAGTTGGGGGCAGGAGTACCTCACCGCTTATTCTGAACAAAAAGGTCGCTGGATCAATCATCTCCCGGCTCGCCTCAAACGCTTGGCTACGATGCTGGAAATCGATCGAGTGGTGGCGCTGATTCCCGATAATTGCGATCGGCTGATTTTTGTGCCGCACCGATTTTTGCACGCTTTGCCACTCCACGCTTTGCCTTTGGGGGGGAGAGACGGGTTTGAGGACGGTGGGGGAATTTTTAGGTCTGGGTGGAGCGAACGCAGCGGTTTTGATGTGGAAACCTACAGCCTTTCGGATTTTTCTCAAAGTTCGTCTTTTGGCGAGGTTGCAGCGCCTGCTGCTTATTTGATCGATCGATTTGCCGGAGGAATTCGCTATGCTCCTAGCTGTCAGCTATTGCTGTTGAGACAAAGTGCACACGGAGCAGCTATTGGTCGGTACAGACCCGGTTTGCAGCACCTTTTGGCAATTCCAACTTTCACCAGAGATGCGTTCTACAGCAACATTGAAATCGGCAAGATTTCCCAGTATTTTGCCAGTACAGAAGTTGTGCGCCATAAGCCGGCAATTAAAGAGGCTTTTTCCCAAGATATGTCTGTTAATAATGGGAATTTGCCCCAGGAAATAGGGCAGTTACCGCAGAAAAAATGCGCTCATTTTGCTTGTTTGAGTTTACTTAATTTGGCTTGGCCACTGAAATCCGCCGTGTTTTTGAGGAATGATTCTCTGAGTTTGGAGGAAATTTTTAATCTGGATTTTCGGCAATATTTTTTAGTTACTTTATCGGGTTGCGAAATTTCCGCTGGCGGAGTTAGCGGTGCTGGAGGAGATTTTGTGGGTTTGTCGGCGGGTTTGTTGTATGCTGGCACCTCTAGTGTGGTTAGCAGTCTTTGGAAGGTGAACGATGTTTCTACGCTGCTGCTGACGAGCAAGTTTTATGAAAATCTGGGACGGTTTTCTCGGTTGCAGGTGGGAGATGTGGCGATCGCCCTGGGGGACGCTCAAAGGTGGCTGCGGGATTTGACTGGCGAGGAATTGGAGGTGTTGCTGGCGGATTTTCAACCTCAAATTTCGCAAATGTTCGATCGGCTTTCTCAAAGTTCTCGCCTAATTGCGGAGGCATCTTTGCAGCAAATTCGTAATCGCAAACCCTATCCTTTTGCTAATCCTTATTATTGGGCGGCTTTTACTGCGGCTGGGGTTTAGTCATTGGTCATTGGTCATTGGTCATTGGTCATTGGTCATTGGTCATTGGTCATTGGTCATTGGTCATTGGTCATTGGTCATTGGTCATTGGTCAT
>JARCMA010000352.1 GCA_030248405.1 Microcoleus sp. MP8IB2.171 | reverse complement strand
TCAATACTGGCAAGCGTCAGGGTTTAACTGCTTATCAATCTATTCAACAAGCTCTCTCTATTGATGGCTCCCTTTTTTCCCCTAGTTGAGCAATTACAAAACATCTTAAAAATTAGTTAGCTAAAATTTTAAAATAAGGCTCGACAACTTAATAAATTAAGCACTTCCTACAGTTCTCTCTCCTGTAAGTTGCGAGATCAAAGGAGGCAGAGCCTCCGGATCTGCATTACCAGGATCTGCCTGGTAACGAGCAAATTTTAAAGTTTTATATCTAGTATTATGTCGGAAAATCATCCCAATTATCATAGCTTCATGCAGCAGATTTCCGTAAAGTGCAGATAAATCGACCATCTTCAAGAAAGACCTACAATCTAATAGAACCGCACCATATATATTCAAAAACCCGGAAAAAAACCAGAATTTCACTGCCCAACATTTTTGTTGTAGCAAGCTTTGTTATAAATTTTATAAATACTAGAAATACTAGAAATTTTACAAAAAAACTCAAAAAACCGGATTTCTGCTTCCAGGCTCATTAGACTTGCATTGCATTAATTCGCTTTCAATTCCTGCAATTATCTGCGTTTATCTGTGTATATCTGCCTGACATCTGCGGTTGCAAAGTGCGATAAAAGACTTAGGCAACTCAAGTCTTTTGTCAAATGAGATATTTTGCCCGAATCGACTGAGCCGATCGCCCAAAAGATATAAAAGCTATATGTAGTAGTAGCTTAGATGCTCGAAGAGCGAGGTCAAAACTCCCAAAAATATGCTAAAAACCATCAAAAAATGGCTTAATCGAGAACGCCGAGTATTGATTACTGCGAGTGCCGTTGGCGGTACGGTGATTGTCATGCGCTGGTTCGGATTTTTGCAGGTGTGGGAATGGACTGCTTTCGATCGCTTTGTACGCTGGCGGCCCCCCGAACCAATGGACTCGCGCATCACCATTGTCGAAATTAACGAAGCTGACTTGCAAAAATACGGCTACCCAATGTCGGATGCTGTGTTGGCCCAATTGCTGCAAAAACTTCACGCTGGCAAGCCGCGGGCGATCGGCCTCGACATTTACCGAGATTTGCCGACTCAACCGGGTAACGACGAATTGCTCAAAACTTTTAAAACTATTCCCAACTTAATCGGGATTGAGTTGATGCCAGACGAAACCAGGCTCGGAGTTCGCCCGCCTCCGGTACTTGACAAGCTCGATCGAATCGGTTTTAACAACGTTGTCATCGACGCTGACTCAAAAGTCCGGCGAACTTTGCTCTACGCTTGGCCCGGAGACGGCAAAACTCATCAAAGTTTCGCACTCAGACTGGCTTTGCTTTACCTCAAAAGCGAAGGAATTTCCCCTCAACCAGCAAGAATCAATCCTAAATACTTGCAGTTAGGCAAGGGGGTTTTTCGGCCTTTTCAACCGAATGACGGTGCTTACGTTCGATCGGACAGCCGTGGCTATCAAATTCTCGCCAACCTGCGCGGCCCGCGAGGCAGTTTTCGCACTGCATCGATGAGCGATGTGCTCTCTGGCACAGTACCTGCTGATTTTGTACGATCGCGCGTTGTCTTGATCGGCTCAAATGCCCCCAGCCTCAGAGACTTTTACCAAAATGCTTACAGTTCCGGTTGGTTTGGTCCTCCCCAGCAAATACCGGGAGTCGAGCTTCAGGCTCATTTCTTGAGCCAAATTTTGAGTGCGGCCATCGACGGGCGCGGGGGTATCAATGTCTGGCCAGAGGCTGCGGAGTTGCTGTGGATTTTACTGTGGTCTTGGGCGGGAGCAAATGTGAGTTGGAATTTGCGATCGCTTGGTCGATCGGCTTACTGTTTATTAAGTATCTGTCTAGGTCTGAGTGCCACTTTATACTTAGCATTCTTAGCAGGTTGGTGGCTACCGTTAATTCCTCCAATCCTCAGTCTTGTGGGTTCTGGTGTCGCAGTTGTGGGTTATCTGGCTCACTTGCAAGAAGAATTAAAACGGTCTAAAGAATTTTTACAATCGCTAATCGATACAATTCCCGACCCGATTTTTGTCAAAGATCGAAATCACCGCTGCGTAGTTTTGAATCAGGCATATTGTCGGTTTATTGGCTATCCTTTAGAAATTTTAACCTGCCGCACAGATTACGATTTATTTCCCCACGCCGAAGCCGAGATATTTTGGCAGCAAGACGAATTAGTATTGCAAACTCACCAGCCGCGAGAAAATGAAGAATATTTTACTGACGCTCACGGAATTACGCATCTAATT
This sequence comes from Microcoleus sp. MP8IB2.171, assembly GCA_030248405.1. Classification (GTDB taxonomy): domain Bacteria; phylum Cyanobacteriota; class Cyanobacteriia; order Cyanobacteriales; family Microcoleaceae; genus Microcoleus. The sequence goes on along the minus strand of JARCMA010000352.1, from coordinate 6,393 downwards.
GCGACTAAAAGATCCCTGCATAAAGATGCTGCCGGCAACCTATTTTTAGTGGGAGCAATCAGAGATATTACCGAGCGCCAACTCCGGGCCAATGCCCTAGAACAAAAAAATGCTGAGCTCAGCCACCAAGCTTATCACGATGCTCTCACGGGTTTGTCCAACCGCAAAATGTTTTATGAATGCTTGCATCAGTCTCTAGAAAGAGCCTCCAGCAATCAGGAATTGGTAGCTTTACTGTTTTTAGATTTAGATGGATTTAAGTTAATCAACGACACTCTCGGACACAATGTGGGCGATTTGCTCTTACAAGCAGTTGCTAGCAGGCTCAAAAAATGCTTGCGCGGCAGCGATACTATCTCGCGGTTGGGCGGCGACGAATTCACAGTCATCCTGCCCGCTATTCCAGGTAGGGAGGAAGCTGCGAAAGTAGCTGAAAAAATTTGCGACGCCATCGTGCAGCCTTTTATTTTTGAAGAACATACAGTTTCTGTAACTACAAGTATTGGCATTAGTTTGTATCCAATTGACGGTCAAGAGTCAGATATTTTAGTCAAGAATGCCGATGCTGCTATGTATCGCGCTAAGGAATTAGGGAAAAATCAATATCAATTTTCATAAGTCATAAGTCATAAGTCATAAGTCATAAGTCATAAGTCATAAGTCATAAGTCATAAGTCATAAGTCATCAGTCATTAGATAGATTTACAAAAAATATCAAACTTATGAGAGCAAATTGCCGTGTCATCTAAATATTAAAAAATATTACAAAATATGAGGTGAGTTTAAAAAAAGAATGCAACGGCAGACCCGTGTTCCAAACCCTTATGCAGTAAGTGATTCCCATCGCCCATCGCCAATCGCCAATCGCAATTGCTAGGACACCGGAGACAAAATTAAAATCGCCACAAAACCTTGATTTAAAAGGGTTTAAGTATATTTACGAAAGTTATTTAAAGGAAATATAAAGATATCAGTGTAACTACGGAAATTGATGGATATAATAGGTCGTGCAGACGTGCATCTACTTCAGTGATTTTTGGATAAGACTATGAACACTATGCGTACTTTGATTCAGCTCACAACAACGGCAACTCTGGCTGTCTGTCTGCAAGTGAATATAGTCGGCATCACAAATGCCACCTTACTTGCCAGTAACTCAACCAGCAATTCCACAAAAGAGCGTAGCTTGCGGGGCGGGACGCCATCTACCTCCACAGTTTTGACAGTCGCACCAACATCTAGAGTTCCAAACAACCCCAAAAAATACGAACCAGACCCCAACGGGAACCCCAAAAGTGACGGTACGGGGACGCGCTGAACTCAATTTTTCAATCTTCTATTCGCCCCGATTTGTACCAATTCGATTGGTGAACTAAAGTGTGGCTGCACCAATCCCGATCGGTGAGGGGATAGTCCACCCGGTAGTGACCGCCGCGACTTTCAGTGCGAAACGCAGCACTTTTGAGAATTAAGTAGCCAATATCCAATAAATTGCCAACTTCCCCCCAATTTCGCAAAACCGAGCTATTCTCCGCATCAGCAGGCGAAAAATCAATAATTTGTCCGGGCCGCAAATTGAGCAAAGCTTGACTCAAAGGCAAAGAGGCAAATTCTTGTCGCCAAAGCTCAACTTGGACGATCGCACTTTCCAAATCCCTTTGGCCCCGACAAATTCCCGCACTCTGCCACACCAAATTAGGCAATTCAACCCGCAACTTTTCGATCGCCTCAATATCCTTTTCAGAAATCGATTTTTCCAAGATTTCCCCTGCATCTAACTCATCTGTGAGTGCCTCCGGCGTTCCACCTTCTAGCTGCAAAAGTCCCATCTGCGCCCCAAAAACCAGACATTCCAGCAGCGAATTGCTCGCCAACCGATTAGCGCCGTGTACCCCCGTGCTCGCAGTTTCTCCCACCGCGTACAAACCCGGAATCGAAGTTTGGTTGAACTTGTCAGCGACAATCCCTCCCATCCAGTAATGCGCCGCAGGCGTCACCGGCACCGGTTCGGAAAAAATATCAATTCCCCAATCAGCGCACACTTGAATAATATTGGGAAACCTGTAGCGCAGTCGATCGACCGCAATCGGGCGCAAATCCAGCCAAACATGAGGTTCTCCCGTCTTCTGCAAGTGGCGGAAAATAGCACGACTAACGACATCGCGGGGGGCGAGTTCCCCGCTGGGGTGAGAGTCAAAAGCAAAGCGATATCCCTTACTGTCAACTAAATGAGCTCCTTCTCCCCGCACCGCTTCGCTAATCAGAAACCGAGGCGCGCCCGCTTTACTCAGCGCCGTCGGGTGAAACTGCACAAATTCTAAATCTCGCAGCAGCGCCCCGGCGCGCCACGCAATTGCCACCCCGTCTCCGGTACTCACCGACGGGTTGGTGGTTTGAGCAAAAACTTGTCCGCCACCGCCTGTCGCCAGCACCACCGCTTTGGCCTGCAGCCACTTGACTTGTGAGCCACAAATCGAGCTAATCCCCTGGCAGCGCCCGGTTTCGTCTAGCCACAGACTCAAAGCAAAGGCAGGAGATACGAGTTGAATGTTTTTGCGACTCAATACTTTTGCTGTCAGCGTACTGATCACGGCTTTGCCTGTAGTGTCGGCGGAGTGGAGGACTCGGCGGCGGGAGTGGGCGGCTTCTAGGGTGAGGGCTAAATCTGGGCCGGTGCGATCGAATGCAACGCCCATTTTCACTAGGGAGTCAATGCAAGCAGCAGCTTCTTCTACTAAAAATTGCACGGCTTCTAAGTCGCAAAGACCTGCTCCCGCAGCCAGTGTATCCTGAACGTGCAGGGCTGCTGAATCTTCTGGGGCGATCGCCGCGGCAATCCCTCCTTGGGCCCAATCGCTGGCAGAAACAGGCAAGATATTTTTATTGATCAAGCCTACGTGCAAATGTTCTGGGAGGCAAAGTGCTGTGTACAAACCGGCCGCGCCAGCACCTATCACCAATACGTCAAATTTGTCAGTCATTAAGTCTGCCGCCAGTCGATTTTAGATTTTAGATTTTAGATTTTAGAATTAACTCCACAGATGAATCTGGGGAATACAACTAATATCTGCCGCTAGTCGATTAAAGATTAAAGATTAAAGATTAAAGAATTGACTCCACAGATCAATCTTGAGGCTTGAACTGTCGATTTTAGATTAACAATTGAATAATTGAGTCCACAGATTAATCTGGGAATTGAATTAATTTCTAAAAAAATTCGCTCTCCACAACATCGGAGGCTTGTATCCGATTTTTGGTTCAATCCTTGTTGAAAGCATTCTGCATTCGTTAGCCATAAGCCATAAGCCATAAGCCATAAGCCATAATTCATGAGTCAACAAAAAATCAGTTCTGACCAATGACTAATGACCAATGACTAATGACCAATGACTAATGACCAATAAATTCAAAGGAGACCCGCTGCTATCTAGTCGTAGAGACCATTATTCAACCTGGTGTCTCCTTCAATAAACACTGATTCGACATCAGTTACGGTGAATTTGTCCATGTTAGCTTGCAGCACCTTTTTCTGAGCTTCCGTCAAGCCTGAAATGTTGAGTACGTCCTCAACTTTTTCGTAAGGAGCATTCTTAATAATTTGTCCAGCTAAAGTAGGATACAACCCTCGAAAGTCCCGGAAGTCCCGGACGCCGCTATTGTTCAAGTCAATTTTTTTGCCGTATTCTGTGGCAAGTTTGTCATCGGCGCGATTTGTTCTAGTCGGAACGTCAAGCACTATGAGCGAGGATGGTGGTAAGACGATACGGCTCAATGTGCCCGCGATCGCGCTCATGTCTCCAGCCCATGCAAAGCAGCCCAGCACTAAGCCCAATACTGCCAATAGACGACCCAATCGTTTCATGAAGTTTTGTCTCCCAATTTCATACACAGCATTTATGTAGAGACTACCATTTTGCTTATGCAGTTTTTCAGATAAATCCGCAATAGGTAGAGGGCTGTTATAAACTTTACATTTGGGTATTGACAACGCTGACGATATATGATATTCGCCGACTTTTAAGCATCGCAGGCAAGTTTATAAAAGGCAGTCCAAATTAAAAACTCGGACTACCCTTTTCAATGGTTAATTTTTGCCCTGCACCCCATTTTCTAGCTATGGAGAACTCTTTCCTTTCCTTTTGAGAAAAGCGTTCAAGTCAACATAAGTACCAGCGTAAGTCAGGCTGGGAATGTCGTAACCCTTCAAAGCCACAGTGTGCGGCTCGAAAGCGCCCTCGGCTCCCAATTCCGTCAGGTATTTGTAGGTCGTTTCTCCCACAGCGATATCCTTGCCGAGTTGCTTGGTGCAAGATTCAAGGCGAAATGCTGCGTTTACAGTATCTCCCAAGGCTGTATAGTCCGATCGGTCGCTGCTGCCAGAATTTCCCACCATTGCATAACCAGTATTGATTCCGGCCCCGACTCGCAAAGGAAAAGGTAGGGGGTAACGGCTGCTGAGTTCGTCTGTTGCCTTGTGCAGTTCGCTCAAAGCTTGGCAAATCCGCATCATTTCCTCGGTGCTGACACCGCTGGTTTTGTGGAACCAGACGGCCATAATCGCATCGCCGATGTATTTGTCCACCCAACTGCCGTGTTCGCGAATAATCTGTCCTGCTTTGCGGAACCAATTCCCGATGACTTCCGAGAGTAGCGTTTCGTCTAGCTGTCTAGTCAAAACGGTAAAATCTCGGATGTCCATTACCATGACGCTAATCAGGCTACGCACAGTCAAAGTCGCCGTAAAATCTTCAGAGTCTGTCTCGTGTATTGGATCGTGCCGGTGGCCGGCGGTTGGGTTGTAGAAGTCCAATTCGGTTTGACCGAAAATAATCCGATCGCCATTTCTGAGAGTTACAGGAATACTGACCCGCCGCCCGTTGACAAAGGAACCATTGCGGCTGCCCAAGTCGATCAGGTAGAACTCTCCTGTCTCCATTTGCTGTAACATCGCGTGATTACGGGAAATCCAGCGATCTGTCAGTACAAAATTATTGTCATCGCTCCGCCCTACTGTCCAGCAATTGCTGCCGGAGAGCGGCAAGTAGCGATTGCCGCCTTCTGTGCGAAGTACCATATGTGGATTGGGTTGCACTCGTCACAACAGTCCTAGAAACGACACAAAATTAACCGATTTGAGATTTGAGACTTCAGATTTTAGATTTTTTAGTCCATCGTCGATGCACCTAGCCCCTGCAGGATTTCAGAACCATAAATTCGATCGAGCGAGCGAAGGTATTTATGATTCGATCTACCAAAGCAGCCAGTAAAAACATACTGTCTACCAAGATTGTACCTGATAATACTGCCTGCCCCGGAGCGGAGACAACTTTTATTTATTTTGATGGGCCAGAAAAAAGTGGGAAAATGGCTCTCTGGCTAGGCGGCTACCCTATACACACAAGTCCGAAATCTTTCAACACAATTCCTGAAACCCAAGTTTCGCATGAATCTCAGAAAGGAAGCTTATTTTCCTGAATTTTAAGTTATTGATTCGGCAAAACGAGAAATTAAGATTTTAGGAAATACGGTTTCTACAATATGGGTCAGCGATCAACTTGTCTGTACACGGTAGAGCTAGGCGGGGGGTAGGGGGTGTGGCCTGGTATGCAGATCCAGAGTTCTGTGTACTACTCCCTCTGGTGTAAGCTTCCAATTTCAACCGGAACAGCCGCTCATACCGAAGATTTCCTTGCAACCATCAGACTTACATTCCGTCCATGGGCAGTAGTGCTAGTTCCTAACGCTAATAATCCAAGCCCTTCATCGCCAATAATGATAGCAGAATTCACATCTCTATCGTGCTTAGTTTTGCAGTTGGAACAACTCCAGCTACGCACTTCCAACGGAAGGCTACCCACCTGATTCAAACCTACGTGGCAACTCTTACTCGATGATGCAAAAAACCGACCAGTGTCTAGGTAAGTTTTACCGTCTCTTTCAGCCTTCTATTTCAACGGTCTGGTCAATTTTGACCATCCGCAATCGCTACTTTTTTTGGCTAGAAAATGTTTTTTAACCAAGTCATTAACTGCCAGATTTTCAACAACGATGACTTGGTTTTCCTGCACCAATTTTGGATATATGTTTTCCTGGAAGTTCTCACGAGCGTTTGTGATCTTTTCGTGAGCATGGCCACTATACGGGCTTTATGGCGATGATTTGAATTTTGATGTTTGCGAGATAGTTTATGCTGCTTACGGTTTATATTTTTAGAATTTCTGGTTGATTTTAGCAAAAACAACCCCCAGGTTTCCTAGAAAATTGAGGAATTTCTCACCAACAATTTGTACTTTTTGTGGGGTACTGAATTGATTGGTTGTCCTGCCTTGCCTAGAACTTCGGGAAAGATGCCCGTCCTTCAAAGAAGTTGATAAATGCTCTGCATAGGTTTAG
>JARCMA010000351.1 GCA_030248405.1 Microcoleus sp. MP8IB2.171 | reverse complement strand
TTAAGAAGGGGGGGACAAGAATGCTCTCAAAGTCCCCCTTCTTAAGGGGGATTTAGGGGGATCTCCGGGGCATAAATAATGTTAAGTGAACCGTATTGATTTAAGACCACAACTTCATCGTCAACGCACAAAATTACTGGTTTAGGCATAAAACTTTACTTCTATTAAATTTTAAAACTTGGAACTTCCCCTCTTTTTTTAATTGCTCTCAAGGAATTTCGATGGGCAAGGATATAGTAAATTTTGTTTGACCAGGCACGCTTTCTACTTGCAGTTCACCTTGGTGTTTTTCTAGAATTTTTTGAACTATATCTAATCCCAAACCGCTGCCTTCCCCTGGAGGTTTAGTTGTGAAAAACGGCTCAAAAATTCTCGGCATAATCTCTGGGGGAATGCCGGGACCACTGTCGGTAATACTGACTGATATTGCGTTCGCTTGGTGTTTGACATCAATTTTTAACACTCCTTTGTTGCCCATCGCTTGTAAAGCATTGTGAACCAAATTTGTCCAAACTTGATTGAGTTCATCAGGATAGCATAGCACAGAGGGCAAATTAGTACCATAGTTTCTGACTACTTCCACACCGTGTTTGATTTGGTAGTGATAAAGCGTTAAAACAGTATCAATACCATCGGTAATATTAGCGATTACTTTGGAACCCGACTGGTCGTAACGAGAGTAGCTTTTCAAAGCAAAAACGATTTTGGCTGCCCTATCCGTGGCCGTAGCAATATTTTTAGTGCTTTTTTGTACCGTAGCAAATTGGTAGGCTATTTGTACAATTTTTCGACTTTGGCTGTCTTTCAATAAAGGTAAAAAAGGTTCTACATTATTGCCGATGCCGATATCTAATAACGTACAGGCAAGACTGTCGGCGTCGTCAATATTTTCTGATTCTAATTGCCCCTGCAAAAGTTTTTTCAACTGTCGTTTTTCTTTACTAGATAATGTGTCTGTTTCTTGGCTGGAATTGTCCAGCAAAGCAAAGAAATCCTGTCGCTGTTCCGGGGATAGCTGTTGAAAAAATATCGGCAACTGCTGCAATTGTTCGGTCCAGAAGTCGGCTATGTTCTGCACAGAAGAGCGAATCGCCCCTAAAGGAGAATTGATTTCATGAGCAACTCCGGCAATTAACTGTCCGAGGGCTGCCATTTTTTCTGATTGAATGAGTTCTTTTTGAGTCCGCTTCAGTTCTTCTAAGGTATGAGATAACTCTGCATTTTTTTGGCACAGCGCTGACTCGGCTATTTTGCGGGCGTTGATGTTGCGGGCAACCCAAATGACTGCATCTTTTGAAAACAGAGAAATGCAGGCGGAAAACCAAATTTTTCGACCAGAAACTGTTAAGCTGTAGTCAAAATTGAGAGTTTGTTGTGTTTCTAACACTTGCTGAACTAACACCCACCAATCATCCGGGTTGTCATCGTCAAAAAAATGTTCTATAGTCAAGCTGACTATATCACAATCAGGCTCAGAAGCCGCTGCCAAATTCGTTGGCAAAACTTCTATGTTCCGCTGACTGTCTAGCACGAGAACGATGTCGGTCATCGCTTCAAAAACGGCGCGGACTTTCCTTTCAGAAAAGTGCAATTTTTCTTCGAGCAATTTTCTCCCACTAATTTGTTGCTGCAATTCTTCGTTACTGGCTGCTAGTTGAACCGTGCGGTCTAGAACTCGCTGTTCGAGTTCGGTGTTGAGGCAGCGAACTTCAGCTTCAGCGGTGGTGCGGTCTTGTATTTCCTTTTTTAACTGACTGTTGGCATTAATTAATTCTAAAGTTCGCTGTTTGATTTGTTCTTCCAAATTATCATTTAAAATTCGCAATTTTTCCTCGACTTCTGTTCTCCGCAACGCTTCTTTTTGCAATTCTTCGTTCATTTTGTTCAACTCCTGAATTTTCTCGGCAACTGTTTCCTGCAAAAGCTCGACATTTGCGTGCATTTCTACCGGGTCTAAGGTCTGCAGCAGGCTAATTTCAGTCACAATTCCGGCTAAATATCCTTCCTCGTCCACCACCACCAAGCGCCGGATGCGGTGCTGCTGCATTAACTGGTGAGTCTGCCACAAGGTGGCTTTTATCTGCAACGGTATCAGCGGAAAACTCATCGCGGCGGTGACGGGAGTACCTGCGAAATCTAGTCCAGAAGCTTGGAATTTAACAATGTCGCGTTCTGTAATTATGCCCACAGGTTTCTGATTTTTGTTGTCGCTGTCAGTGCAAATGACTATGGAGCTTTTCCGCTGGGTTCTCATCTGTTTTGCGACTTCTAAAACTGAGGCGCTGCTTGAGGTAACTATTAATTGTGTAGTCATAATTTCTTCGGCGCGCCACATTTTCAGCAAGTCTGCCGACTTGAGGATTTGACGGATGCTTTCGCAGGTGATAGCGCCTAGCAAGTTGCCACCTTCGTCTGTGAGGGGTAAATGACGGATTCTTTTTGATCGCAATATGCTCAATACCTTGAAGATATTTCCCGCTTGATCGAGGGAAATGGCGATCGGATTTTCAGTCATTACCTCAGAAATTGCCACCCCTGCTAGCGGTATTTCGCTAGCAGTTATTTTCACAACATCGCGTTCTGTAAAAATTCCGAGCAATTGCTGCTCAAACGCGATTAAAATGCAACTGGCACTCGCCTGAGTCATGGCAGCAATTTCGACTTTCAAGGGTGTGTCTGGAGGCAGCACCGGCGGTTTGGGGTCGATCGCCTGTTCTAGCAAGCTTTGGGTATCATAAACTGTTGTTGACATGGGCAAATCAAGGGGGAGAGATGCAGGCGGAACCGCCACTTAATAACATTTTAGATTTCAGATTTTACACTCGTGGCACGCTAACGGCAATCGAGATTTGACATCGGTCTAGAGTTGTATTTTTAGTCGCGCATTAGTATGATTTTTAGTGCGATCGCGCTAAACGGCGATCGGAATTAACACCATACACGTCCTTTGACCGATAACTGATGTTACTTCTATTTTACCCGAATGTTTTCCACACTTTTTTTAACAATCTCCCGTCCCCACACGCTGCCTTCGTCGGCGGGTTTTGTGGTAAAGAACGGATCAAATATTCGTGGCAAAATTCCCGGGTAATGCAGTTGCCACTGACGAGCAGGCTATGATTTTCTGCTCTCACCTCTACTTTTAAAACTCGGCAATTCTCTATCGCTTGTAAACCATTGCGCATCATATTTATGGAAACTTGTTTGAGCTCGTCTGGATTACACAACAATTTAGGCAGTGGAGCTTGAGAATTCCTGACAACTTCTACTCTGTGTTTTAGTTATTTTAATCAAAAGTCAATAGAGTTTTAATGGGTCAGTAATATTGGAAATTAC
>JARCMA010000350.1 GCA_030248405.1 Microcoleus sp. MP8IB2.171 | reverse complement strand
TTAGACAAAGACATTATTAATGCAAAAAAAATGAATAATCCTTCATATATGTTTTTGTATTTATTAGCCCTCTCACTCAGCGCTGCAAAGACTAAAGCACCCGCTAGTAAAAATGTACCTATTGTTTCAGCAGGCCCAAGTTGCCACCAGACTGCTGATTGAGCCCCTAAAGTTATTAAAAAGGAAAATAGTAAAGCTTCTATTATTAAAAAATTGAGCAACCTTCCAAACATGAATAGGAAGAATGTAGTGAAAACTCCTAACATTCCCGTATAAAGTGACCACCAAGCGAAATTAATTCCTAGTAATCTTGTTTGAAGGATTCTATGAATATAATAAAATGGTCGGAACCTTCCAGTTAGTAAATCCTTGTGAATCCATTGACTACTTACTTCAAAAATACCTAAATTCTCATCTGTAAAATTATAGTTAATATGAGCTATTTCATGGTCATCAGTAAAGTGATATCCAGAAAACAGCGAACCACTTGTGATAAATATGAGAAACCAAAATATCAAGATGAACAGGAAGACACTTGGATAATTATATTTTTTGAAGAAGCTAATATAACTGGATATTTTCACGATCAACCATCTCGATAGACTAAGTGTTATCACAATATTTCTGCCACATCTGCTCGTAAGCATTCTCCATTTCACGAGTAAACTGTTTGGCATTCCAGAGGGGAGATGTTTGCCTTGATTGCCGCAGCCGCCACGCTATCTGTTGTCGCAAAGCCGAATCTTTACCCAAGCGAACTCCCCACTCCACATACTCTTCATCAGTCCAAGCAATTCCTTCAGTTACACCCACATTCATCATCATCGTATAGCTGTTACGAGCAGCAAACTGCTCGCCAACCCGCGTTACCAGAGGAATACCCATCCACAGAGTTTCTAAGGTGGTTGTAGCTCCGTTATACGGGTAGGTATCGAGAACTACGTCAGCGATGCCTAAGTTAGCTCGGTGAAAGGCTTCTGAGGGGTCTTGCGACAAAAATCGCAGCCGATCGCCCTCCACACCCTCTTCTTCCGCTAGCTGAGTAAAAAAGCGTTCAATCGCTTTTTTATCGGCCCCACCCTTGATTAAAAAGTAACTGTTCGGTACTTCTGCCAGAATCTTAATTTGTAATCGCGCTGTGTCAGGATGCCGCTTGTAGCCAACCTGAGAACTAAGATATATAACAGCGTCGCTAGGAATATTCAAATGGTCGCGGCGCAGAGTCGGTACCTCCACCTCAAAACCATCCACAGCTATATAGGTTTGAGGCAAACGCCAAATTTTTTCGCTGTAATAATCCTCGGCTGACTCCGGCAGAACATAGGGATCGGCAATAAAATAATCAATAGCGGGCAGCCCAGAAGCATCCCAACCCAACCAAGTAACTTGAATAGGTGCCGGTTTGAGCGCCATCACCTCAACACTAAAATCCAGAGTTATGCTGTCGAGATCTATCAGAATATCAATCTCATCCTGATAAATTTGCTCAGCCATTTCCCCCGGAAAAAAACTACCTTGATGAGCTTGATCGGATTGCTCAACATAAAATTCTTCTAACCAATCGTATATCGGCTTTTTTGTATAAGCCATGAAATAGGTATAAAGTTGAAAGCGATCGCGGTCGTGATACTGAAACAGCCATCGCACCAGCCAGCCCACAGAATGTCTTCCCAGGCAATGGGATAGGTAACCAATCTTCAAAGGCTTGGCAGTAGCACCAAGATTGCGACGAGCTAAGTTTCCCTGGCGAAATCGCTCTACCTCCTTCCTGGCATAGATTTCAATGTTGGTTTGGCACAGTTTAGCCACTTGGTTTTGAAGTTGTCTGTTATTTTTCGCCCGATCCTGAAAGTATGGGAAAAAGAAAGTTGTAGTCCACAAACTTTGAACTCTCGTTTGAATCAGCGATGTCGCCTGTTGATCGAGCAGAGACTGCAATTGTGACTGGTGACGTTTCATGACCGAACAGACTTCTTCCCAATATCCAACTGCACCCATCAACCCTCGAAGAATCTTGTAATTCGCATAAACTTTCTCTGGTAATTCTTCTGATAAGGAATAGCACAATTTAGCCAGTTCTATACCTTTTTCGTATTGCCTAGCATTTTGGTAACAAGCCGCCAAATGATGTAAAAGAGTCAACCTTTGCAAAATATCTAAATTTTCAAAATCTAAACGGCGACCTATCTCACCAAAACTAGCTGCTAGTGTCGCCGACGACGACGAAATTTTTATACAGGCTACAATCATAAGTTTGACAAAAGCTTGAGGCTCGCGGACATGGGGGAGACAGGCTTCCGCTAATTCCAGAGCTGACGGGTGAAAAGGATCGCAATCTAAAACACTTTTCAACACTTGCATTAATAGCTCAAACTCTACTTCTATCGGTAGTTCTGACTGGAGGAGTTCTATTACACCAAAAGAATATAGTTCATCTCCTGTGTAGATATCAAGCAGGATGGACAGCCCTATCAAATGGAACAGATTATTAATATCAGTGGGATTAATTTCCCTTATGTGCTGGCGGATTGTCCAAGCTAGCAAATAGTCTACCTGATTCCCCCTGCGAACAGCTTCCGCTTGCAGCACCTCAATCAGTTCGGCTGTCCACTGCTCAACTTGTTCCGGCTCCCCCTCTGCCATACCAAGTAGCCAAGTTGTCTGAGCTTCTGCCTCTTGCCCTTGCAACAGCAACATCAACCCCAAATACCAGTAACAAGACTTAGTATCAGCTTCGTCTTCAATCGCCTGCTCGTATAAGTTTGCAGCTTGACTATAATCACCTCTGAGCAGGTATTGATGGGCTTGTTGCTGCCAAAGGGCAGGCTCAGGAGATAGCGAACTAGCAATCATAAAGGCAAGATTCTCAAAAATTACTGGTTGACAACTTATGCAGCCCCGAATGTTATTGCGAGGGGAACGTAGCTAAAGGAGAGCTATCGCCAAACAAAGCTTAAGATTACTGTATGACAGCGATCGCTTCGCTGGCAATAACAAACTAGGCAAGTCCTATGAGCCTCTAAGAAGAGTGGGTAGCGTACACATACACTACCCACTCTCCTAAAAATTTTAGGCTATGCCAGCAAAAAACATTCTCAAGCTAATGCCTTTCCTACTTCGAAACTTCAATGCCGTTACCAGTGCAGACTGGATTATTGCTAACAGCTTCCCCAAGGAGTTCAGTTATTTGGGTTCCTTTACTCTCGCACAATACTGCCAACGTAGTTGCTTCACTTGTACTAGCAACTACACCCAGAACCACAGATCCTGTATAGGCTTTGAGTGCACCAACCCTGGGTATTCCCTGATTGGCAACGTTACTGTTGCTAATGCCTGAGACTCTGTAGTCGTAGTTAGTAGTTTGAGTTTTGATACCAATTCCTAGTTTATCAATGGTGTCTGTTACGAAGCCACCAGCTTCCGCGTATTTTGCTTGCTGAGCTCGGTTCATTGAACCAGCGTACTGCTTGGCTTCTGACTGCTTAGCTTTGTTGGCTTGGTTCAGGAAGGAAGGCAACGCAATAGCAGATAGAATACCGATGATGATGATCACGACCAGCAGTTCAATTAAGGTGAAACCCTTATCCAGTTTTTTCTGATTGAGGTGTTGCAGGAATCTGGCTTTAAATTCAGTCTTCATGATTAGTTTCTCCTAGAGGCGTGGATGCTTGATTTCTAACTCGTAAACTTAACTTACCCACTTTTGCCAACGTTCATATCACCCGCCGCCCATTTTTTTTCCTCTCCTCAAGCCGATCGCTCCAAAAGCAGATACAGAAAAGCTTCTAGCATACTTAAGAGTTCCTTCACTTCCTCAAAAGCTGTCTCTGGGCTCACCAGCTCTAGAGTGTCTGGGTGCAGCGGTCTGAGCTTGAGCCAGAGTTCTACTAAAGAGTTGACAGGCTGCGCTCCCTCCCACAGAGGTAGCAGGCAAGCCCCTAGCATACTCTCGATGGCGATCGGAACTTGAGTAGGCAAAGGAATGTAACTGCTAATGATAAAGGGTCTGTGGCTGGCGATGCACTTGAGCAAATCTTCCCTCACCTGAGCAGTTTTCAATTGAGGATGCAGGTGAACCCGTGCTTGCTGCCAGTCCCACTCACTCCATTCGGCAACTGGCACAAAGGACTGAGGTTTCTCACTGGGATGACCGCACCAAAAGTCAATAAGACGATGGACGGGATGTAACAGTTCAAACATATGCAGCCGATCTTCTACAGAAATTTCTGGCAAGCTCATTGCTAAAAACGCAGGCAAATTTTCTGAATCTTGGAACAGATCCGTCACATCCCAGTGCCGCCAACCCACCATGCTGACAAACTCCAAATCAGCCGTTCTCAAGGCGGCAAACACTTCTGGAATAGTATACCCTTTGTCCCCCTGGAATAAATAGTTCATAAAAATCCATTCATCACTATTATTAGAATTCCAGTTTCTTGCTTTTAGAAGAACTTCGTTTTTCAAAGCATTCATGGTTTCTCGAACTATTTCAATCTCTAAATCCTGGGGATTGTGATCCATCAGACCCATCAGGTTGCAAATTTTTTGAGCTCTAAAAAAGCTAGCTCGCTGCAAGGCACTATGTAAATTTGTCCGAATAATTCCCTCTGGCTTTAAAACAGACTTCATTGCTTGCAACCCTACAACAATATCTGGCAAAAGGTAAAGAACTTCATCATTATTAATCAAATCAAATTGCAAACCTAAGCTCGGTAATTTCTCTATTGACAGTGCATGAAATTCTACATTTTCAAACCCGTGATATTCCAAGCGCTGACGGGCTAGTTTCACAGACTCTTCTGACAAATCAATGCCGACTATTTTAGCTCCTGGATTTGCTTCTGCCAAAATTAACGCTTTGTATCCACTGCCACATCCAGCATCCAAAATAATTTTTCCTTCAGTTTCTATTACTCTTTGATTTTTTAAGTAATAAGGCGTCACCAAATTATGAATATAAAGCTGTACAAAGTTATTTTTGGGTGATTCCTCTAGCGGAGTTCTGGGGTAACAAACAGTATCAAATTGCTGGCGCACTTTTTCTGATACATCTAATTCTTCATTATTAACTGGCAAATTGTTTTGAACCTTAATTGAAGTGGTTGTAAGATTATTTTTTAGTTCTGTGGCGAGTTCGGCAAGCTCCTCTGACAGAGGATACATATGCTGGTACTGAAGGATTTGTTTGCCTATCAATGCCAGACGCTCCTCGAAATTTGGAGTAACGGATGGGTCAAGTAGGGGAGTTTTATAAGGCTCAACATCACACCTTTGAAATTAAAAAGCCAAGCTGATGTGCGGATGAGGGGCTCTTTCGTTGCTGCGCCCTCCCCAGTGCAATACTGCATGATTCCAGCACAACACAGAACCAGCAACAGCAGGCAATGCACGAATGTCTTGAAAGTTGATGATTTCCCTTTTTTGACCTTTTTGGACGTTACCATAATTGGTATCGAAAAAAGCTGGCACGATGTACATACATCCATTGAGTGGGATGGCATCGCTGAGGGGAATCCAGATGGTTACACACTTGGGCATTCCGTCTGCTAAAAGAGTGTTCTCGGTGTTGTCGCGGTGCGGCTGCCATCCTTTTTCGCCATTACTCGTGTCGATGTACCAACTCCAAAAAGCGGGCAATTGTTGATACTCATCACCGAGGATAGCTGATAATATTTGCGACAACCGAGAAAAAGTATGCCAAAACTCATCATAAATGAACGCAAATGGTACAGGCCAGCCGGACTGTCGCAGTTTTTCAATACCAGCAACCATGCGCGAAATCTCTGCTTCAGACAAAAATGAATCTAGTTGAAAGTAGCCTTCTTTTTTGAGATTGAATAACAGTTTGTCCATGTGTTCTTGCTCAACTGAAAGAGGACTTCCAGATAGTGAAGTAACATCTTCACCTACACTTAGCTGGGGATTGAGGCTTTTCCAATAGTCGGGATTTTGAGCTTGCTCTAAAATAGTTTTGACGCTAATCATCGGTTTTGGCTGTGTCTCCCCTGAGTGGACGGCTGATAATTTATCAATTTTTCTAGCAGGACGCTTTACGTGTTTGAACGATCGCCAGCAACAAGGTCTGCTCTTGCGGAGTTAGCTTAATCTAGGAAATCTCAGTTATGGGAATCTAGCTTTAAACCAAAGCTTACCCAAAATTATCATAAATCTTATCAGCACTCCTCCACGATCGATCGCACTTTTTCCAAAACCCCACACTCAACAAGACCATAGCATGGCCATAATAGTTAAGGTCAAAGTTTCCCACCCCCGCCCAAAAACAGATTATACAACCAACCAGCACATCCATGAACACCAACATCAGCCCCATCCTCAAGGTATTCTGCTTCTCCGCCGCCCTTTCCCTTGCCATCAAGTACGCAGGCCCCACCTTATCCATACCATCAACCGACTTTAACGCCCTGATCGCCGTGTTTACCCCCAGTGTCATCCTAGCTGCGATCCTCGGCTGGCGGGCATGGCAACAGCAGCCGAGATAGCAGGTGAGCAGCCGCACAAAACAGCAAAAGCCCCACAATACCCAAGAATACAGGACAGACAATCAAATGGATCTAACCATCTTAAATCTTAAACCCTTAAATTTGCTCATTTTCCCCGATTGGAGCCAACCAGAAGAATTGCTGTATTTAGAGTTACAAGCAATTATTAAAAGTATCATAACTCATCCCGATAGCCATTATCTAGCTCTCTTAATAGACATCACCGACATTATAGAATCATCTGAAGTAGATGCTAATTTAATTTTGTCAGGAATTCTCATGGATCTCTGCATGGAAGAAGATTTAGATTCTAGCACAGAACCGGAAATTATTTTATTAGAAAACCTCAGTAAAAGCCAGTGGCAAGATATTTTGCCACAAATTAAATATCGAATTAAGTTAGTGGCGGAAAACCAAACAGCACTAGCCGAATCCGGGGCTGACAAAATTCCTGTATTGGAACAGGATAGACTTAGCGATATAACCCTTGAATCCCAAGCATCA
>JARCMA010000349.1 GCA_030248405.1 Microcoleus sp. MP8IB2.171 | reverse complement strand
TTATTGATTATTTGACTTTTATATGATATCATTTAATAATGGTAATATTTTTTATTAATTTTATAAATACTTGTATTAGTATTATTTAATAATACCGTCAATACCCCAAAAAAGCAAGCCCTACCCCCCTCAAAAAACACAAAAATTTTATAAGCAAAATTAACTAACTTAAAAAATTTACAGTTAACGGTTAATAGGGTTATACAAAACGCGGACTACCGTTAGGGCGATCCTGTGAAGACCCAGGCGCACCCTGCAAAAGTTAAGGCGGTTCTTGCCGACCAAAAATCTGCCCCCAGCAAGATTTTTGCCCAACAATTTTCTGATAAGCGCTCTTAAGGCTTATAATTAGTACAAGAATGTGCGATTTGTTAAGCCGAAATGAGTAATAATACTCAAGTATGGCTAGTATGGCTTTCAAAGCCATAACAACTAAATATACATCTGGGTGCGGGTCATTCCTAGCCCCAGTCCGCAAGTGCAGCGGTAACAGCATATCCCCTATCTTGATAGGTAGCAACTAGCAAGGTAAAGCGGGGATAAAAGGCAGACTACTTGTAGCCGAAACTGGTAACTGTCGAGCAAGAGTTCATGTGTAGCGAAAGCAAAGATGTGTCTGAACCATCGTTAACTAAAATGGTCTAACGGCTGAATCAAGTATAAACCCATGGAAAAACACGGTAAGGACTGATTAAGACCAAGCCAAAAGGCAAGGATAGGGCGTAGGCGATTGTTATTTCGACCTATAAGCACTGCCTGTAAACCCGGTGGAAGCATCACACTAAAAACTCAATCAATGTGTATTTGGAACGAAGTAACTCTCATATATTTCTGGAAACATATCATTGCCCAGTAAGTAGCTAACGAATAATATATGAGAGAAGGATTGTGTCAGAAGCCAATGCTCTGTTGTAATGACAGAGATATGCAGATAGATACATGGTAACTTCAAGGATAGAAACTTTAGTAGCAATGAATAAGTCTAAAACGCGGGACAACCCGACGGTGGAATGGAATCAAATCAATTGGCGAAAAGCCGAAAGATTGGCATTCAAGTTGCAAAAACGTATCTATCGAGCAAGTGAGCGTGGCGATGTTAAAGCAGTTCGGAAGCTTCAGAAGACCTTGATTAATTCATGGTCTAATAAGGTATTAGCGGTACGACGGGTCACGCAAGACAATACTGGCAAACGTACAGCAGGTGTGGATGGTATTAAATTACTAACCCCGAAGCAACGAGTCAAGCTAGTAAGTCAACTCAAAGTAACTGGCAAATCAAAACCGACACGTCGAGTAATGATACCAAAACCAGGAACCAATGAGTCAAGACCATTGGGCATACCCACTATGTACGACCGAGCCTTACAAGCAGTTGTAAAAGCAGCTCTTGAACCAGAATGGGAAGCTCTCTTTGAGCCAAACTCATATGGTTTTAGACCAGGTAGGTCGTGCCACGATGCAATAGGAGCTATCTTTGACAGTATCAGATACAAAGCCAAATATGTTCTGGACGCTGATATTGCCAAATGCTTTGACCGCATTAACCACAAAGCATTACTTGACAAAATCAATACCTATCCACGACTCCGAAAACAAATTAAGTCGTGGCTTAAAAGTGGGGTATTAGACCAATGTAAAAATTTTCCAACCACTGAAGGTACGCCACAAGGAGGGGTTATTTCCCCACTACTGGCTAACATAGCCCTTCATGGAATGGAAGAACGGGTTAAACAATTCGTAGGAAATAACATTAACCAACGAAAAGAAATCAGTTTAATCCGATATGCTGATGACTTTGTGATTATTCACAAAGACATTGAAGTAATAATAGCCTGTCAAAAGATAATTGCAGAATGGTTGAGTGATTTTGGCTTAGAATTAAAACCGAGTAAAACAAAATTAACCCACACCCTCAACGATTACAATGGAAATGTTGGGTTTGAGTTTTTGGGATTCCACATACAACAACACAAGGTAGGCAACTACCGAAGTGCCAAAAGTACAAAAGGAATACCACTTGGCTTTAATACATTAATCACTCCTTCTAAACCAAAAATCAAAGCCCACCTTGTGAAAATTGAAGAAGTAATAGACACGCATAAAACCGCCCCTCAAGCTGCTTTAATTAGTCGGCTGAATCCAATAATTAAGGGATGGTCAAACTATTACTCAACAGTAGTAAGTAAGGAAACCTTCACAAAGGTAGATACTCTTACCTACGACAAATTACGAGCCTGGGCTAGAAGAAGGGGAAAAGGTAACATCAATAAAGACAAATACTGGCGAACAGTAGGCGACAGAAATTGGTGTTTCAGCACAGAGGAAGGCTTAGAATTAGCCCAACACCAAGCAACGCCAATAATAAGGCACGTCAAGGTAAAGGGCAATTCAACACCTTACGACGGTGACTGGATTTATTGGAGCAAAAGACGTGGAGAATACCCTGAAACACCAACTAGAGTGGCAACACTGCTTAAGACACAAAAAGGTAAATGTACCCACTGTGGTCTGTACTTTACACCGGAGGACATTGTAGAAGTTGACCATATCCAACCCCGCTCTCTAGGCGGTAAGGATGAATACAAAAACCTTCAACTTCTGCATAAGCACTGTCACGACACAAAAACGGAAAATGACGGTTCCCTCGACAGGAACTATTATAGCAATCCGTTTTGAGTTGTATCCTTAAAAAAGGATGAAGATATCAAGGAGCGGAATGAAGCGAAAGTTTCACGTTCCGTTCTGAAGGAGAGGTAGGGGTAGAAATGCCCCTATCGACTCTAACATTTACAGAGTCCCGAAAGTTCTTAATCAACCTTATAATCCTTAATGAAGCTTAAAATTAAAAAATTGTTCGTTAAAGTTACCTGGAACCCCCAGAAGGCTGTAGGATCTGCCATTCGGTTAGCGGTGAGATAAATAATGATGCCCCGGATACTTGTTATTGATGATGACGCGGCGATCGCCGAACTCGTAGCCGTCAACCTAGAAATGGCTGGCTACGAAGTCACCCAGGCAGAAGACGGCATCAAAGGTCAGGCACTAGCCATACAAATGCTCCCCGACCTGATCATGCTAGACCTCATGCTGCCTAGAGTAGACGGGTTCACCGTATGTCAGCGTTTGCGGCGTGACGATCGCACATCCGACATTCCCGTCTTGATGTTGACCGCCTTAAGTCAAACTCAAGACAAAGTAGAAGGCTTCAACTCCGGCGCCGACGATTATCTGACCAAACCCTTTGAACTAGAAGAGATGCTAGCGCGAGTGCGAGCCTTGCTGAGGCGCACAGACCGCATCCCCCAAGCTGCCAAACACTCCGAAATCCTGAATTACGGCCCGCTGACCCTTGTTCCCGAAAGGTTTGAAGCTGTGTGGTACGTTAATACCGTCAAACTGACTCACCTAGAGTTCGAGTTGCTGCACTGCTTGCTCCAGCGCCACGGTCAGACAGTCTCTCCCAGCGAAATTCTCAAAGAAGTGTGGGGTTACGACCCCGACGACGACATTGAAACAATTCGCGTACACATCAGACACCTGAGAACCAAGATGGAACCAGATCCCCGACATCCTCGGTACATCAAAACCGTATATGGGGCTGGTTATTGCCTGGAGTTACCCAACAACGAGCAAGTAGCTGAAGAAACCAAATCCTCTGCTTGAGCTAGCGCGCCAGATGCAACAAGCAGTTAAAAATCCCGCTAGAAAAGCCTGAGAGCAAATGCTCTCAGGCTTTGTTGTTTGGAGTTTGAGATGAATATGTCAACAAGTAGGCATTAACTCTCTTGGGGAGAAATAATCTCGCAGCCCCTCTCACCCCAGTTTTATAGAAGCTGGCCCAGAGGAAAGTACCGGATTTCTTTTTCCACCTTGTCTTTTCCGAGAGGATTAGATAGCTACTTAAACAATACTCTAGCCTTAATAATACTCCTTAACAATACTATTTATCAATAAAGTCTGAACTATTCCTTTAGTTGCTATTATTGCTAACGGCAAGCTCACTTCTGATTAAGCGCCAAAAACAGTCAGATGCTTGATTTCACGATGTTTTTTGCTATTGAGTTACATATCTAAACTCAATTTAGTGAAAAATTTTATCAAATACCCCTTGACGAAACTTCTAAAATTGTTGATTATCTATATCAATAACCTGCAAGCGCTTAAAACTCCACTGACATCTTTCTCAAGAGGTAAATCGCCGTGACAAGCATGGCAAAAAAATCCTTCCCAGCCGGAGGAGAATTTTTTCCCTGGTGGGCCGGCAACGCCCACTTAATCAACCTTTCGGGCCGTTTGCTCGGTACCCGCGTCGCCCACGCCGGCCTCATCGTCTTCTGGGCGGGAGCCTATAGCCTATTGGAGCTTTCCCGCTTTAACCCAGAATTGCCCATGTACGAACAAGGCTTAATCCTGTTGCCAAACCTAGCCATATTCGGCTTGGGTGTTGGTGCGAGAGGCAAAATTAATGACTACCCCCTCAAATGTACAGTGTGGCCGTGGGTTGCTTGTACTGAAGATGCGATCGATTACACCGACTTTGAACCTAAGACTTGTTTTGCCAGTGCCGATCGGCAACATTGCTCTAAACTTCACAAAAATTACGCTGAAATACCGACTACCACTGCTTCAGTTCCACCTTGAGCAAGGGGGATAGGTGGCTAGCAGAGTGAGTCTAAACTTAGATTGATTTTCAAGGAAAATACACTTTTGGACAATCTAAACAAGAGCGCGAACAAATAACAGATAATCCAGCAAAATCTCCCTTCAATTTTTTGATTTTTTACCGACATGAATCTATACAGCGCTAACTCACTCAAAGTCGAACTCAACCAGAGAGGCTGCCGCCTGACTCCCCAGCGAGAAACTATTTTGAGTGTCTTTCAAAATCTGCAGCAAGGCAATCATTTAAGTGCGGAAGAATTATACAGAACTTTGCAGAATCAAGGAGAACGAATTGGCTTGTCTACTGTCTACAGAACGCTGCATTTATTAGCAAGGATAGGAATTTTGCGTGAACTAGAATTAGCAGAAGGACACAAACATTACGAACTGAATTTGCCGGAATTACACCACCACCACCATCTGGTTTGTATTCAGTGTCACAAAACCTTTGAATTTAGCGATGAATCAATTTTAAAAATTGGCAAAAAGCAAGTTGAAAAAGCTGGTGTAGAACTGCTTGACTGTCAATTAACTGTGCGTGCTGTTTGTTTGGAAGCGCTGCGGGAGGGATGGCCTTCTTTGGTACCCAGCAATTGGTTGTGTCCCAGATATCATTCAGAAATTGATGAGGAAATTAGTTGAGTTGGATGAAAAATATTTCGATAAGGGTAAATTAGTAATTGGTAATTGCTAATTCTTTAACTCAGGTACGATAATGGCGCTGCAAGGAATGCTAGCAAAGTGATTCTTAGGAAAGCAATCTCACCCATTCAAAAATCGCCGTCTTTCCCTTCTCTTTAATACCGTTGCAAGGAATGTTAACGAAGCAATTATTAGGAAAGCAATCTCACGCATTCAAAACTTGCCGCCTTTCCCTTCCCATTCCGTCAAGCAACCTCAGAATCGCAACGTTGGTGTTCCATCCGAAATATGTTAGCGTACAAACTAGCAACAATCTGTTTGCCTTCCTGCGTCAACTGCAAGTAACCTAGAGATTCGCTGATGTGAGGATAAATGCCGCTCCAGTAAAACTTAGAGTAGCTTTGCAGCAAGTCGCCCGGATGTCGATAGCCCAAAACTTTAGTAGCTCCGCTTTCTTCCAACTCGTAAAACAGCGCCCCAATTTTCTGTAAATATTGCGGGTTGCTGAGCTGACCTATCAAGTCAGCACCGCGCACTAAACTAGAGTAATTACCTGCATCCTCCTCAGTGTTACCGTCAAGCACCGAGAAACGAGTCTGTTCTATGTTCTGCTTAATTATCTCAGCATTAATTAGCTTGTGGTTGCCGAAGCGCTCGTCAATGAACAATTTAGCTCTGTCAACTCGGTAAGGAGCTAAGCTGGCCGCTGTTGCACCGGGAGCAAGTGCAATTCTCAGGCCATCTTTTCCCGTAGCATACAATCCTTCTGATTCTTGGTCTTGCCGACAAACTCCTTTGACATATCCGATATCTTGGCACAGCAAAGAAATGATGAAGTGCAGCCAATCTTCGCAGGAAACTCCGCCCTTGCGAATGTGTTTTCCCCGCAAGATTTCTTGACCGACTAAGCTAATGCAAATGGCGTGTTCTACATTGTGATAAAGAGCGTCGCTGTTGGCGATGTTTTCTAACGCCATTGCCCCCACCCAGGCAATAATGTCAGCATAGTCTGATTTGTAGCCTCCGTAAGTGCGGCTGTACCCGTTCTGAAGTTGTTCGATGAAAGCCTCGATCAGCAGTTCTGTAGAATTAAACATACCCTGTCCTTTTACCTTGATATTTCCTTTTAAGAGCGGTGCATCTATTTGGGAGTCCTCTAATTTTATGGATGAGATTTTAGCTCACAACTCATGCACCCCGTGTGCGTTATGCTCTGTGGGTGCCAAGTGGGTGACAAGTGGGTGGCAATCTCAAAACTCATTGACGCAGCTACGCCCGGGGAGTCGCCAAGCAATCTCGCGCCCTGACTCAAAATTCCCAAGTAACTCAGTCCATTACTGACACCCATCCCCGCCGTACTGCATACAGCAGCCTGCTGACAATTTTTCTATCCTCTGAATTTTTTAAACTGTGAGAATTAATTGCGTATTGGATTTGCTGGAACATAGTCCGATCGATCTTACCGGATTTCCAAATGTTCAAGTAAAGTTCGGAAATTTTATATTCAGGAATATAAGCTTTGGTTGTCATCTGCCGTCAACTCAATGTATATTTCTTATTATCCGGCAATTTTAGATAACTTTATGTGATATCGATCGGCTATAGACTGTGATGCGATTGCAGGCTGAAGTTAATGCGCCTCTCCTAACAATGGTAATTTGATCGAAAAAGCGCGATATTGCGATCGTCATAAATTTTGCTGACGGCTGTGACAATCATCATAGT
Source organism: Microcoleus sp. MP8IB2.171 (assembly GCA_030248405.1). Taxonomy (GTDB): domain Bacteria; phylum Cyanobacteriota; class Cyanobacteriia; order Cyanobacteriales; family Microcoleaceae; genus Microcoleus. The sequence continues at coordinate 6,173 of JARCMA010000349.1, read as the reverse complement.
TGCGCCTAAATTATAGGATGTCACATACCATTCGCCCGTTGCGCTCGCCCCCGGACAACTTGTAGCAAGGAAGGAAGTTTGAGCGCGGGTCGCGCAAATTTCTTGCCAAAGAAACACGCGTCGTGTACAATATAGAGTCTGGTATCCTCACTTACCCATAATTATTTTCATTCATCCCGTCCCCCCAGAGGGGAAGGGACTTTCAGTGCGGATACAGCCAAATCACTATATTCAGCAAAAAGCTAGAAATGCCGTAACTCATGCCCACTATTCAGCAACTCATCCGTTCAGCACGGGAACAAACGCAGAAAAAAACCAAATCGCCAGCTCTCAAGAGTTGCCCCCAGCGCCGCGGAGTTTGCACCAGAGTGTACACGACCACCCCGAAAAAACCCAACTCGGCGCTGCGGAAGGTGGCTCGGGTACGGCTGACCTCTGGTTTTGAAGTCACCGCCTACATCCCAGGGATCGGTCACAACTTGCAAGAACACTCGGTAGTAATGATCCGGGGCGGTCGGGTAAAAGATTTGCCCGGAGTTAGATACCACATCATTCGGGGTACATTAGACACCGCTGGGGTGAAAGACCGCAAGCAGGGTCGTTCCAAATACGGGGCCAAGCGTCCTAAAGAGAAAAAATAACACGGGACTCGCCCGATCGTCGGGGTTGGGAAGCAAAAAAAATCTGATCGCGCCGATCAATTGCACGTTTGATCGTTATAGATCGAGATCTGAGCCCACAACCCAAAACTCAATCATTCAAAATCAAAAATCCCAAATAGAACTATGTCTCGCCGCACAGTTATTCAAAAACGTCCAGTTCCGCCAGATCCAACCTACAACAGCCGGTTGGTAAGCATGATGGTGAGACGGATCATGCAGCACGGCAAAAAATCCGTTGCCTCCAGCATCGTCTACGACGCCCTTAAAACCATCCAAGAACGCACAGGGGCTGAACCGTTAGACTTGTTTGAAAAAGCAGTCAAAAACGCTACACCCCTGGTAGAAGTCAAAGCCCGCCGGGTAGGTGGCGCCACCTACCAAGTGCCGATGGAAGTGCGTTCCGATCGCGGAACCACCCTCGCCCTCCGCTGGCTGATCAGATTTGCCCGCGCCCGCACAGGCCGCTCGATGGCAGCTAAACTGGCTAACGAACTGATGGATGCAGCGAACGAAACCGGCAGTGCCATTCGCAAGCGCGAAGAAACACACCGTATGGCCGAAGCTAACAAGGCTTTTGCTCACTACCGGTACTAATTGCCAAATCGGGCATGGATCAGAGGTCGATCGTGCGGCATAAAAGCATCGGGCGATCGATTAAAAAGTGTCAATTTTGAGTTATTGAGATTGCTTTCCCTGGGGCAATGCTGCCGGCCATTAGTGAAGCAAACTCAAAACTCCCAAAGTAAAAATTCACACATTTTCTGAATCCTCCATGTCGCATAGTTAATATTTTTGCAAACAAATGTTGCAAAAAGTATTAAAATGTAACAATAAACTCAATATGCTTATCTTGTAAGTCGATTGGGAGTGCAAAATAAGGTTCTGTGTAGTATAATAGTATTATAACAGCAACACAAAATCAAAGGAGATAGCTGTGGCACGTATCGTCCCGCTAGAAAAAACTCGCAACATCGGCATCGCAGCCCACATAGATGCGGGTAAAACAACGACAACAGAAAGGATTCTGTTCTATTCTGGCATGGTTCACAAAATGGGTGAAGTGCACGAGGGGACAGCAGTCACTGACTGGATGGAGCAAGAGCGGGAGCGGGGAATTACGATTACTGCCGCCGCTATCACCACCAGTTGGAAAGATTACAAAATCAACATCATCGACACTCCAGGACACGTAGACTTCACGATCGAAGTCGAACGATCGATGCGAGTGCTCGACGGAGTGATAGCCGTTTTCTGCTCGGTAGGCGGAGTGCAGCCGCAATCGGAAACAGTTTGGCGACAAGCCGATAGGTATCACGTACCGCGGATTGTGTTTGTCAACAAAATGGATCGGATGGGTGCAAACTTCTATAAAGTCCACGCCCAAATTCGCGATCGAATGAGAGCGAACGCCGTACCGATCCAAATCCCGATCGGCAGCGAAGAAAACTTCCGGGGAATTGTAGATTTAGTGCAAATGAAAGCCTACATCTACAACAACAACACCGGCACCGATATCGAGGAAATAGAAATCCCCGATGAGGTAAAAGAACTGGCTGCAGAATACCGCACCAAGTTAATCGAATCCGTAGCAGAAACCAACGACGCCCTCACGGAGAAATACCTCGAAGGCAAAGAGCTAACCGAAGCCGAAATTCGTGCAGCTTTGCGCGAAGGCGCCATCAAAGGGACGATCGTCCCCATGTTGTGCGGTTCTGCCTTCAAAAACAAAGGCGTTCAGTTGTTGTTGGATGCAGTCATCGACTATCTGCCCTCGCCCTTGGAAGTTCCTCCAATTCAAGGACTCCTGCCCAACGGCGACACAGCAGAACGATTTGCAGACGACAGCGCGCCCCTGTCAGCCTTGGCATTCAAAATCATGGCAGACCCTTACGGCCGCCTGACCTTTGTTCGCGTCTACTCCGGTATCCTCAAAAAAGGCACCTACGTCCTGAACTCCACCAAAGACAAAAAAGAGCGGGTTTCTCGCCTAATTGTACTCAAAGCGGACGATCGGATAGAAGTTGAGGAACTGCGGGCCGGAGACTTGGGAGCAGCCTTGGGTTTGAAAGACACCTTCACCGGCGACACCATCTGCGAAGAAGGATCGCCAGTGATTCTGGAATCTCTGTTTATTCCAGAGCCAGTCATCTCGGTGGCTGTCGAACCCAAAACCAAACAAGACATGGAGAAGCTCTCCAAAGCCCTCCAGTCGCTCTCGGAAGAAGACCCCACCTTCCGAGTCAACGTTGACCCAGAAACCAACCAGACAGTCATCGCCGGCATGGGCGAACTGCACCTGGAAATCCTGGTAGACAGAATGCTGCGGGAATTCAAAGTAGAAGCCAACGTGGGTCAGCCGCAAGTAGCCTACCGCGAAACCATTCGCAAAGCCGTCCGCGCCGAAGGTAAATTTATCCGCCAAAGCGGCGGTAAAGGTCAGTACGGTCACGTCGTGATCCAAGTAGAACCCACTGAAGTCGGAACCGGCTTTGAATTTGTCTCCAAAATTGTCGGCGGCACTGTACCGAAAGAGTACATCGGCCCGGCAGAACAAGGGATGAAAGAAGCCTGCGAATCAGGTATTGTAGCAGGATATCCCGTGATCGACCTTAAAGCTACTATGGTAGACGGGTCTTTCCACGACGTAGACTCCTCAGAAATGGCATTTAAGATCGCCGGTTCAATGGCGATCAAAGAAGCCGTGATGAAAGCGTCGCCAGTGCTGCTAGAGCCTATGATGAAAGTAGAGGTTGAAGTTCCCGAAGATTACATCGGGAACGTCATCGGAGACCTCAACTCGCGTCGGGGTCAGATCGAAGGTCAAGAAACAGATCAGGGGATTGCCAAAGTTTCTGTAAAAGTTCCACTAGCAGAAATGTTTGGTTACGCCACCGATATCCGCTCGAAAACCCAAGGTCGAGGCATCTTCACAATGGAATTCAGCCATTACGAAGAAGTGCCGCGAAATGTGGCTGAAGCCATTATCGCGAAAAACAAAGGGAACTAATGATTTTGGATTTTAGATTTTGGATTTTGGATTGAATCCAAAATCTAGAATCTAAAATCTCAAGTCTAAAATCGCTAAAAAAAACAAGGAACAGATCGAGAATGGCACGCGCAAAATTTGAACGGAATAAACCCCACGTAAACATCGGTACGATCGGTCACGTTGACCACGGCAAAACAACTTTGACCGCCGAGATTACGATGACTCTCTCTGCACTAGGTCAAGCAAAGGCTAAGAACTACGCCGACATCGACGCTGCGCCAGAAGAAAAAGCACGGGGTATTACGATTAATACTGCTCACGTCGAATACGAAACCACAGGTCGGCACTATGCCCACGTAGATTGCCCCGGACACGCTGACTATGTGAAAAACATGATCACCGGTGCTGCTCAAATGGACGGCGGCATCCTAGTAGTGTCAGCGGCAGACGGCCCCATGCCTCAAACTCGCGAACACATCCTGCTAGCTAAGCAAGTTGGCGTTCCCAGCTTGGTTGTCTTCTTGAACAAGGAAGACATGGTGGATGACGCTGAACTGTTGGAATTGGTAGAACTGGAAGTTCGCGAACTTTTGAGCTCTTACGATTTTCCTGGCGATGACATCCCCATCGTGACCGGTTCGGGATTGAAAGCTCTCGAAGCGATGCTTGCTAATCCCAAAACCAAGGAGGGCGAGAATGAGTGGGTAGACAAGATTTACAAGCTGATGGAAGCCGTAGATTCTTACATCCCTACCCCAGAACGCGAAGTTGACAAGCCTTTCTTGATGGCAGTTGAAGACGTATTCTCGATTACTGGTCGGGGTACTGTCGCCACAGGCCGGATCGAGCGCGGTACCATCAAAGTCGGCGAAACAGTAGAAGTGGTTGGTATTAAAGACACTCGCAGCACTACCGTGACTGGTGTGGAAATGTTCACCAAGTCCTTGGATGAAGGGTTGGCCGGCGACAACGTGGGTCTACTTCTCCGGGGGATTTTAAAGGCGGATATTGAAAGAGGCATGGTAATTGCCAAGCCAAAATCTATCAGTCCTCACACTCAGTTTGAATCTGAAGTGTACATTCTGAAAAAAGAAGAAGGCGGCCGTCACACGCCCTTTTTCTCGGGCTACCGCCCTCAATTCTACGTCCGCACGACTGACGTAACCGGTACAATCATGCAGTTCACTGCTGATGACGGTTCGGAAGCTGAAATGGTGATGCCCGGTGACCGGATCAAAATGACTGTTGAACTGATCCACCCGATCGCGATCGAACAAGGAATGCGCTTCGCTATCCGCGAAGGCGGCCGCACCGTCGGCGCCGGCGTGGTTTCCAAAATCCTTAAGTAGGAATCCGATAACAGCTTAAATAGCAGAAAAGCCACCAAATTTAATCAGGCTTTTCTGCTATTTAGTGATTAGTCATTAGTCACGATTCCGAAGTTAGCAGTTAGCCCAAAAACAACTGCAAATAGACGACAGACAACAGACAACAAACAACAAACTGAACCTCGAAAATTCAAGAAAAAAAATGGCAACAATTCAACAGCAAAAAATTCGCATTCGCCTCAAAGCTTTCGATCGCCGAATTCTAGACGCATCCTGCGAAAAGATTGTAGATACAGCAAATCGGACAGCCGCCACTGCGATCGGCCCGATTCCCCTACCGACAAAACGGCGGATTTACTGCTTGCTGCGATCGCCCCACGTAGACAAAGATTCTCGCGAACACTTTGAAACCCGCACGCACCGCCGAATTATCGACATTCACCAGCCATCGGCCAAAACAATTGACGCTTTGATGAAACTGGATTTGCCAGCCGGCGTAGATATCGAAGTCAAGCTGTAGATTGACTTATCGAAAACTCGGAAAGAAGGAACAAAGATTAAATAAATTGTTCCTTCTTTTTGTTGAAATTTTCCTAGGTATTAGTTATTAGGTATTAGTTATTAGTTAATAATCAGCAATAATTTCTGCTCCGACACGAACTTAAATAATTATTCTTAATTAAGGAGCGATCACTACAAAAACGCTCCTTTAGCAGTCGCTATCATCGCCTTCGGACTCACTTAGTTTAGCAAAAAGATATATTTAACATTTTGACGAAATAACGCCTTTGTCAAGCTGCCAGCACCGGATATAGCTCGCCGTCGCTTCCGTTGCCACCGAAAAAGCCCGATCGCTCCTGCCCCGGAATTGCCTTTAATCAGTTAAAGTAAGAAAAATAAGCGCAAGTACCGTCACTTTTGAGCGACAATGGCATCCTCTTCCTCTGTAGCAGTTCGCGAACTCCCCTTATTTCCGTTGCCGGAAGTGGTTCTATTTCCAGGTAGACCGCTACCGCTGCAAATCTTCGAGTTTCGCTATCGAATCATGATGAATACGATTCTGGAGGGCGATCGGCGTTTCGGTGTACTCATGTGGGATCCCAACCAAAACAAAGTCTCTGCCGTTGGCTGTTGCGCCGAAGTGATTCACTGCCAACGCCTGCCGGACGATCGCATGAAAATCATGACTCTCGG
>JARCMA010000348.1 GCA_030248405.1 Microcoleus sp. MP8IB2.171 | reverse complement strand
TCTAATAATAATTTTTTGTACGGCACTATACTGGATTTACTTTTTTGTACATCATACCTAGTTTACCACTTGTTCGGTCTTAAGTAAACCGTATTGGATTAAAACTGATCTGGCTAAATTTGAGGCTTTAAAAACAAAAGTTCAGGAACTCCATTCCTATGAAGTTCCCGAAATTATTGCTATTCCTATTATCGCTGGCAGCGAGGCTTATCTGAGTTGGATTGGAGAATCTTTAAGTTTGTAGTCAGGACTTGAGTCCTAAATTAGACCTCTTGCAAAAGTCCTTTTAATCAAATTTTGGAACTGGCAAGATGCCCGTTCCACAAGAAAAAATGTTTTTTGTGGGATGGGCCGGAGAGCCCGTCCTAGTTATTTTTGCAAGAGGTCTATTATCGAATGAAGAGGGGCTGAAGTCCCTACTACAAACGGTCAGAAACCTACTGATTTGGACTGGTAGGGCCGATGACGCCGACTTTGTGGCGAAAACTTAGTTCGCCGCCGAACCAGCCTGTAATGCCCAGCAAGGTTGCCACGACGATCGATATTGCTAAACCTGTATATACGATCGGCTGGGCCGGATTTCCCTGTCGCAACAGCAGGTTAATCAGGGAAAGTACGAGAGCCGCCACATTGCCGCCCATGTGCAACCAACCAGCACTGCGCTCGCGCACTCTTTTAATTCTCGTAAAATCTAAAAAGCCCGTGATCCCAGCCAAAATCCCCGCACCAAAACCGCAACCGATCAGCCAAACCGAAGCTCTCGCCCAAAACGGATCGCTTGTCAGCCAATAACCGATATCCGTGCCGGCGGCTCCTACTAAAAAGGCTACAGGAAACACGATCAGCACTGGGTGGAGGGGATGACCTGCAACTGAAACTGTACTTGTAATCCCGGGGTCGCGATACTCTGTGTCGTCACTTTCGAGAATCGGCGGAATATTGGGATAGGGCGTATTATTTATTTGATTTGTTTCCATGATTTCTAGCGATTAGTGTTCTACCTACAAAGCCCGTTTTTATTGGATTTAACTTAATCCCAAATCCGCTCGCCATTTTCGTCAACGCGGGCCTGCCGAATTACGTCGGAAATTTCATCGGCGTCTTTGACGTGGTGCAAAGCTTTCTTTTCCCCGTCAGGTTCTTCTACGATCACATAAGTTGGAACTGTAACAACATCTCCCGTGATGTCGGCTACGTGGTCTACCGCCAGTTGCTGGGCTTTTTCTTCGATGGTTTGCGGTTTGTCGGAAATGCGATCGCCCGGATTGACTGTGCGCTCCATATCTTTGCCTGGTTTGTCGATACTCATAAAAACCTCTCTGGTATTTCTAATTTTTTGCTGACTCTAATTCCTACTATTGAACGAAAAATCTCCCTGCACAAACATCTCCCGAGGGGTGGAAGTTTCAGTTAGGGCGATCGCAGGCAGCCTCTTCCTGTAGGTAGAGGTTTTTCGATTCGTTCCGAAAAAACCTAAGCTAAAATCTAAGCATGATATTTTCCTTCCCTTTGAGTTGCTCATGAAAAGTTACGATTGGATTGTTGTCGGCGGCGGCATTACGGGTGCATCACTGAGTTACGAACTGGCAAAAAAAGGTTTTGCTGTGCTGCTTTTGGAACGAGATGCTACCATGCAAAATGCGACTCGTTTTAGTTATGGTGGCTTGGCTTATTGGTCGGGAACGACTGATTTAACTCGCCAATTGTGTCGGGAAGGTATCGAACGCCACCGCAATTTATCGGCGGAATTAGATGCTGATACTGAGTTTCGCGAGTTAGATTTGTTGCTAACAATTGATGCGGGTACTGATGCCGAAAAAGTTGCGACTAATTACGCGCATTTTGCAATTCCCCCGCAGCTTTTGAGTGTTGCAGAAGCTGGGGAGTTGGAACCTTTGCTGAATAAAAGTGCGATCGCCGGAGCTCTGACTGTGCGCCACGGTCACATTTCGCCGACTGCCACAAATAAAGCTTATTGTCAAGGGTTTCTACGGTTGGGAGGAACGATAGAATTTGCTGAAGTAATTGGGTTTATAGAAGAGGGAAATCGGATTTCGGGAGTCAAGACGGCGCAGGGAATTTATCGTTGTGAAAATGCTGTGGTTTGTGCTGGAGGTTGGAGTCGGAGTTTACTGAAGCTGGCTGGTGTTTCTGTGGGAGTTTATTTTACTCGCACGGAGATTTTGGAAACTGCACCTGTGGATTTGAAACTCAGGACTTTGGTGATGCCTGCGGTATTAAAACGTTTTGAATTGGAAGCTGAATCGAGTAGAATTGAGGTGGATTTTCTTTGGGATGAACCTGGTAAAGAGTTGCTGTCGCCGATTTTAGATGCGGGTGCAATTGGGTTTAATGATGGGAGTTTGCGGATCGGGCAATTGTCTCGCACTTTGAGCGATTTGAATGCTAAAGTCGATCGCGAAACTAGCGAAAGGGCAATTCGTGCAGGAATCAGCAAAGTTTTGCCTGAGTTGGCAGGTTTACCGGCAACTTGGCACGAGTGTAGTGTGGCATTTAGCGCTGATAATTTGCCTGTAGTGGGGCCGATTGCCGATCGCCCTGGATTGCACGTTTTTTCGGGCTTGAGCAATCCTTTGGCTATTGTACCTGCTTTGGCGGAGCGATTTGCGAAGGCGGCGGGGGGAGAAGAAGATAGGGCGATCGAGCTTTTGTCTCCGGATAGATTTACTGGAAATGACTAATGTTAACTGTTAGCTTTTAACTGTTAGTGGGGAGGGCGGGTTTATGTATATTGTTAGTTGGAATTATAGATGGTTGGTGAAACCCGCCCCTCCCATCGCAGATACTGATGACTAATCACTACTGACTACTGACTACTAACTAAAAAAGGTAGCACGACAATAAATGTAGTACCTTTGTCGATCGCACTTTCCACACTTATTGTACCGCCGTGCAGGTCAACTATGTGTTTGACAATGCAGAGTCCCAAACCCGATCCTTTAATCTTGCCTACATTAGCACCCCGTTCAAACTGCTGAAATAGTTTTTCTTGATCTTCCGGTGTCATCCCAATTCCCTCATCTCGAACGCACAAAATTATTTGCTGGTTTTCGCAGATTAGGTCTAAACTTACCTTGCCACCGTTTGGAGAATATTTAATGGCATTTGAAAGCAAATTAGTCAGAAGGTGGTGCAGTAGTTTGGCATCGAGATTGGCGTGCAGCGGATCTGTTTGGCTGCGGAAAGTTAGGATGTGTTTGTCGGTGACGATAGGTTGCAGTTCTTCTAAAATAGAATTGCATAAATCCGTCGCATTGATCAGATTTAAATTTAAGGAAATTTTGCCTGATTCTGCTTTGCTAAGCATTAAAATATCTTCCAGCAAACCACTCATATTACTGACGGCTTTTTTAATGCGATCAACATTTTTATGGGTAGTTTCGGGGGTTCTATGCAAGTCGCTATCTTCTAGCATTTCAGCCGATAACTGTATAGTAGTTAAAGGAGTGTTTAAATCGTGGTAAGCCATTGAAATAAAGCGCGATCTATTTTCGCTTTTTTCTGCTGCTAATGCCATTAATTTTTTCAGACTGACTGCTTCTTGATGTTTGCTCAGTGCTATCTTGATAGTGGCGTGCATTTCTCTTTCTTTAAAAGGTTTCAGCAGGTAGCCGTAAGAACCAGTATTTTCGGCTCGCTGCAAAGTTTCGTCGTCGGCATAGGCAGTTGTATAGATAATTGGTATATCTAATTCTTGATTAATTATTGCTGCTGTTTCTATGCCGTCAATGTCGCCTTTGATAACTATGTCCATTAAAATTAAATCTGGTCTTAGTTCGCGGGCGCGCTGGATGGCATCCGCTCCTGAAGAAACGATATCGGCGATTTGATATCCCAATTTTTCTAATTTTGGGGATAAATTTTTAGCAATTAACAGTTCGTCTTCGACAATCAAAATATTAATTGGTTTTTCGGCAAAACTCATGTTGTTACAATCTTTGAAAGTAGTTTAACTCGTTAAATTTTAAGTGAAATGCTGTCCCAATTTCTCTGGATATTTCGATAGTTCCTTCTAACTGCTCGGTTAAAGTGCAGACAACTTGAAACCCCATTGAGTTAGTTTTCCGAAAATCTAAGTTTTGAGGAAAGCCGATGCCGTTGTCCTTAACTAAGAGGTTGATTTCTCGATCGCCCGTTTGATAGCATTCTACACTAACTGTACCAGTTGTGCCATCAGGAAAAGCGTGTTTCAGGGTATTTGAAACCAATTCATTGGCAATTAAACCGCAGGGAGTAGCGGTTTCAAGATTTAGGGAAATTGGCTCAGCTAATACCTGCAACTGAATTTGGTTGTTGCTAATATTGTAAGAGTGAAACAAGTTACTTACCAAATCTTCAAGATATTCACCAAAATTAATTTGCGCTAGGTTGGTCGAGCGGTACAGTTTTTCGTGAATCAGAGCCATAGAATAAAGGCGATTCTGACTTTCTTCAAACATTTTGCTTACTTGCGGGTCGGCAACTGTGTTCGATTGCAATTCTAACAGACTGGCAACTACGCAGAGGTTGTTTTTGACGCGGTGGTGAATTTCTTTAAGCAAAATTTCTTTTTCTCTGAGGGAGTTTTTCAAATTTGCTTCCGCTTGTTTGCGATCGCTCAGTTCAGCTTGCAGTTGCTGGTAGAGTAGAGATTGCTGAATGGCGATCGCCAATTGATTCACCAACTGCTGAAATAAATTCATTTCCGATTCTTTCCAATCACGAGAGCGATCGCACTGGTGGGCAATCAGCAATCCCCAAAGTTGGCTGTGCTGAATAATCGGCACTACTAACTTTGCCCTAACTTGAATTTGTTTCATAAACTCCGCCACACAAGGTGTAATGCAGGGGTCATCCCGTTCGGAGATCGCAGAAATTCGCCCTTGCAAATAAAGCTGATAAATTTCAGCCGGAAAAGCCTCTTCGCCAAAACATCTATCCACCAATTGGCTGCATCCTTCTGCCACGGCTTCAGCAATGACTCGGCCGCCGTTTTCGGGTAAAAGTTGATAAACCAAAACTCGATCGGCTAATAATACTTGCTGGAGTTCCGCAACCGTGGTGTTGAGAATTTCCTCTAATTGCAAAGACTGGCGGACACGACGGGCGATCGCCTCCACAAGCCGTTCTTGCTCGAACTGCTGCCCCCTAGCGAGTTCGGCGTATTTAGAATTGCTGATATCAGCGGCGTAACCAATAATTTCGATCGGAATGCCCATGCTGTCAACCAATAGTTTTAGTTCCGTCCTTAGCCAGCGGTAAATTCCGTCTTGGTGTAGAAAACGATACTCGCAAATGCAATTTTTTTCCTCGGATAAATCCGAAAAATTTACTAGAAATTGTGGTCGATCTTTAGGGTGAATCCTGCTAGACCAAAATTTACAATCTGCTAACATTTTTTGGGGGTCGTAGCCCACGATTGTCTGAACGTTGTCGCTGATGTAAGTAGTACAAAAGTCCCCCATCGGTGCGGCTGTAAAAATTACCGCCGGATTAGAACCCAGCAAAAATTGCAGGCGTTCTTTTAACTGCTGCAATTCCATTTCTGCCCGCTTGCGATAACTGATATCTTCGATCGCCCCCATGCTGTAAAGAGGAATGCCCTCGCGGTTCCGGATCAGCGTCACCGTCAAGTTTGCCCACATCAGCTCGCCATTCTTCTTAATCAAGCGTTTTTCCCTTTGGAAGCGAGAAATCTTGCCCTCGACCAACTGCTTGACTTGCTCCACATCTGCTTGTAAATCTTCTGGATGCGTGAATTCAGTAAAAGTCATGGTAGCCAACTCCGAATCGCTGTAGCCCAACATCTGGCGGTGAGCTTCATTCACTTTGATCGTGCGGTAGTCGCGCACGCTTGCCAAACCAAGCGCGATCGGAGCATCGTCAAATAAGTTGCGAAACTTTTCCTCGCTCTTTTGCAGTGCAGCTTCTGCGTGTTTGCGAGCAGTAATGTCTCGGGCGACCCACATCACCCGATCAAGATCCAGCGGCGAAATACTGGCATCAAACCAAAATAACTTGCAGCCAATTTCCATCCTGTATTCAACTCTGTGGGTTTGCCGAGATGCTAAGGTTTGGCGAATGTGGGCTAGGGCAAAATTAGCTTCCGCTTCTGGGAAGATTTCGGCGAGGGTTTTGCCCAGCACTTCAGGAGCCGGTTTGTACAGCAGTTCGGGAGCCGTGGGGGCGATTTTGAGGTAGCGGCCTTTTGCGTCGAAAACCAGCACGATATCCGTCATGGCATTAAACAGAGCCAGCAGTTCGGCTTCGGAGTTTTGGAGTTTTTTTTCGGTCAATTTGCGATCGGTAATGTCGGTGTCAGTGCCAGTCAGGCGGAAGGCCTTGCCAGAAGCCGATCGGATCGCGCTGCCGCGGGCAGGTATCCAGCAGGTGCTGCCGTCTTTACGCAGCATCCGGTGTTCTACTTCATAAATTTCTGTCAAACCCTCTAGATAAGCATTTACTGCTTCGGCGACTGCAACTCGATCGTCGGGATGAACGTGAGACACCCAATTTTCCATGCGGTTGGGAATCTCTGCGTCCTGATAGCCCAACAAAGCTTTCAAAGACGGAGCAATGTAGATTTCGTCGGTTTCCAAATTCCAGTCCCAAACCCCCACTTTGCCGGCCGATACTGCCATTTCGTACCATTGTGTCCGCTGCTGCACTCTCCGTTCTAACTCTGCATTGAGCTGCTGCAAAGCGATTTCTGCTTGTTTGCGCTCCGTGACATCGCGGCCTGCTGCTTGATACTCGACGATTTGTCCGCTCTCGTTGAATATCGCCCGATCGATCCACTGCTGCCAGCGAATTTCCCCGCTCGGCAAAATTACTCGGTGTTCGCAGGTAAAAATAGGGTTGTCGGGAGACACAGAAGTATATTGCTGTTGAAAAATTTCTCGGTCTGCTTCTGGCAGCAGGGACAGGAAGCATTTGCCGAGTAAGTCGAACGGCTGCACGCCGAAATAACGGCAGTAAGCTTGATTGGCAAAAGTTATTTTACCGTCTGGGAGGTAGCGGCAAATCAGTTCGGTTTGGTCTTCCACAATCGCCAGGTAGCGCGCCTCGCTCTGCCGCATGGCATTTTCGGCATTTTGGTGATCGCTGACTTTTTCTAGTTCACAATTGCCCTCTAACAGTTCGCATTGTTCCTGGAGTTTTGCCACTTCTTGATTCAGTGCCTCGATCCAGCTATACATTGCGGGGCGAATACTTTTTTCACTGATTAAACCTACTGGCTGACCCCGTTCATCTACAATTGGCAAGCAATCGATCGAGTATTGACAAAATAGCTTGAATGCGGTAATAAGATCTGTAAATTCTGATTCTTGTAAGACAATTAAATTCCGCGTCATTGCGTCGGCAACTTTCATCCCTTGCCATCCGTATTCGGCCGCGGCTAAGTTCAGGACATCTTCCGGGCTTAGCAGTCCGACTAGCTGATTTTCATCGACAACTAAGACGCAACTAATCGATGCTTTTACAGTTTCGTTTGAGTCGGGAAATGCAGGTGAATTAGGCAGTGGGCAAGGGTTGCTCGTCCGACTCATCAGGGCGATCGCCTCTGCGAGGGAAGTTGAGGGCGCAACCGTCACAGGGTGGCGATCGACAGCTTCGTCGGGCGATCGTAAATTTGCCGACAAATTAGCAAGTTGCATCAATCTGGGCCAAAAAGTATTGCTAATTAACTTTAGCAATACTTTTAGTCATCAGCCAGATGACTGATGACTGATGAGCTGCCTGATTTCCGGCCAATGAGAATATAAGTTTTCATTCCCCCTTTGCCTTTAACTTCAATCATTCCTCTCTCCTGAAATAAATATTTATTTTCCAACAATTGATAAGTAGTTTCGCTGACTTGAATCCGCCAAGGCAAACCCTGAGATTCCATGCGGGAAGCAATATTTACCGTATCGCCCCACAAATCGTAAATAAACTTCTTTATGCCAATTACTCCGGCAACAACCGGGCCGCTATGAATGCCGATGCGGATGCTAAAATATTTATTATGGCTAGCATTAAATCTGGCTATTTCTGCTTGCATATCTAGGGCCATTTGGGCGATCGCATCTGCGTGGTCTGCCCTGGGTTCAGGCAGTCCTCCTTCTTCCATGTATGCGTCGCCGATGGTCTTGATTTTCTCTAAACCGTGCCGTTCGCACAAAAGGTCAAATCCTGAGAAAATCTTATTTAGAAGATCCACAAGTTCGATCGGATTCATGACGGCAGACAAAGCAGTAAACCCCACAATGTCGGCGAACAAAACAGTCACTTCCGGAAAGTATTCGGCAATAGTAGTTTCGTTTTGCTTGAGGCGTTCTGCTATTGCCTTGGGCAAGATATTTAACAGCAGCTTTTCGGATTTTTCTTGTTCTTCCCGCAGGGCATCTTCTGCTTGCTTGCGTTCCGTAATGTCGTGGTAACTCCAGACTCTGCCGATAATTGTATCTCCCAGCCGCTGCGGTTGCGAATAGCGTTCAAAAAATCTGCCGTCCTGAAATTCCAACAAGTCGTAACTTTCGGCTTCTGGCTGATCGTAAAGCGATTCTATTCTCTCTTGAAATGTTTGGGCGTCTTTGAGTTGGTTCAGGAAAAAGGCGATCGTTGTGACGTCATTTCGCAGTGCCATCACTTCGTTAGGTATGCCCCACATTTCCACAAATTCTCGATTGAAAGTGACTATTTTTCCGCTCCTGTCAGTAGCTAAAATACCGTCAGCAGTAGAATCAAAAGTTGCTTGCAGCAGGGATACAGATTTTGCTAGGGCGTCTTCGGCCATTTTTCGAGCAGTAATGTCTCGCAAAATAGCGCGAATCGCTACTAGCGAACCTTCCGCAAATTTACAGCTTATGCTGCCTTCCAGCAAAATTTGTTCGTGATTTCTAGTAATAAATATTGTTTGAATAGAGTCTGGATACAATGTATTTTCATTTACCGTTTTTCGGGTAATAGCTTTATAGAATATATCCAGAGACTCTGGGGAACTGTTGGGATGAATGATATCAAAAATAGTCATTTGAGCAATTTCTGCTTCACTGTAGCCCAGAGTTTCCCGCCCAGCCCGATTTACATACAAAAAATGACCGTCGGCTCCAATACTTTGAATTAAGTCCGTAGCATTCTCAAATAAGTCTCGCAGTTGTTCTTCACTTTGCCGCAAAGCTATTTCCGCTTGCTTGCGCTTGATAAATTGACCGATTTGGCTACCGATTGTTGCCATTGTCTGGAGCAATTCTTCATCAAAACACTGCACTTCGCGGCTGAATAAAATCATCACCCCCAAAACAGACCGGGCAGATTTTTCCGGCTCGTAGCCGCCCAAAATTGGGAAACCAAAAGCTCCGTGCAGTCCTTCTTCTGCAGCAATTTCTCGGCGCAGACAACTGTCGCTTTTTGTGACATCTGCAATCCACTGAGAGGAACCGCTAGCCCAAACTAAACCGGGCAATCCTTCCCCAAATGCACAAGTCATTTGTTCGGTAAATTCGGCAAATTTGGGTATAGAAAGTGAGCGTTTTGTCCAACTGGCGACACACCGAAGCAAATTGGGGTCGGAAACCGCAGTTATTCTCTTAGTTTTTGACAGCAGTTTTTCCCCAGCTTCTGACATCCAAAGTTCGACGGTATCCCATCCCAAGCTATCGCAAATTACGGGGAGAATTGCTGCTATAGCTTTTTTGATTGTTTCGGATGCCGACAGGATGCGAGTGGTGACGTACTGAGTTATTTGTCGCTTGCGGGCCCGCTGTCTATCTGTGACATCGCGGCCGATGTACACGAAATCTTGAACCGTAGCACTTGCTCCAGAAATGCCTTTAATGTCAGTCGAAATCGCCGTACAGGAAAACGAAACTGTTAGCTTTTCTCCGGTTTTTGCCGTGCAAATTACTTCGGCATGAGTTTCCGATTGTTGAGGCTCCTCTTGGCTGAGTGCTTGCAAAGAAGAGCCAAAAGCAGCAAGAGCGTCTATTTGCTGGCCTACTAATTCTGATTCGCTGTAACCGAACAAATGTTGAGTGGCTTGATTGACTTTTGTAATTTTTCCCGATGCTGTTGTTACCAACAAAACTTCGGCCATTGAAGTAATAATTTTTTCAACATAATTATTAGTAGCCGCTAAGGTACTCAATAAAATATCCATTTCATTGGTAGCTTGGACTAGAGTTTGTTCTAAAGCCATCCTATCAGTTACGTCTTCAAAAAATATAATTAATCTCTGATAATTCTCGTCATTTGTGAAATCGACGATATACATATCAAAATAAAGCCTCGAATCATTTCCTAATAACCGGGTAATCGCTTTGAATTCAAAATTTGGCAAACGTTTTTCAAAAATATCAATTAAAATTTCTTCCGTTCCCACCAATTCTGGAAAGGGAATGCGGACATCGTTGCCGGCGACTACTTCGTCGGGACAGTCGCCAAACCGCTGCACTTGCAGAGAGAGTTCTTGGATTAAAAAGTCTTTATCGAGTGCTAGGTACTCCAAGTGGTGGGGAACTAACAATTTTTTTAACAAGGTGTTCATGTGAGATGTTTAGTAGTGAATGCGCCCTCTGTATCGAATTATCTAAAATCAATCTATTTATCTGTGTTGGTAAAATGGAATTTTGACTATAAAGGTAGTGCCTAACCCGATATCGCTGGAAAATTCGATTTGACCTCCGTGCAAGTCTACACACTGCTTGACTATGGATAAACCCAGTCCTGTACCGGGTATTTTTCCGACATTTTTGGCTCGATAATAAGATTCAAAAAGTTGTTCTTGGTCTTCTAGAGGAATGCCAATACCTGCGTCTTTAATTTTAAATGTAGCTTCTTCATTATTCTGACAATTTAATTCAAAATAAATATGGCTGTCGAGTGGCGAATATTTTATAGCATTTGACAGCAAATTTGTCAATATGTGGCGCAGCAATTTTGCATCAAGTGCGGGCAAGTTTTGCGTTTCCTGCGACTCGTTATCATTTTTGGTCGCGGGCGTGACTAATTCTTGATAAATAAAGTTAATTGTATGATTTTTCCCATAACTAATTTTAATTGATTCTACTAACTCGCTGCAAATTTTTTTTAAGTCAACTGGTGCGGGATAGAATTCGAGTTTTCCGGCTTCAGCGCTGCTGAGCAACCGCACGTCATCTAATAGCTGAGCCATTTGTTGAGATGCGGATTTAACGTGTTGCAGGTATTGTTGTTTTTCCGCGTGGGTGATTTCGTCGCCGTAGTCTTGGAGGATTTGAGTAGCAAATAATACTGTATTTAAAGGATTGCCGAATTCGTGAGCTATCATCGAGAAAAAACGAGATTTTACCTGTCTGAGTTCTTGCTCTCTTGCCAAAGAGCGGCGAATTTCTATTTCTTCTTGTTTGCGTTCTGTGATGTCCCTGCCTATATAAATAAAATCATAAAGTCCCTCTAATTCTGTCTGAATTGCCGCACAGGAAAATTCTACCCAAATTTCTTCTCCTGCTTTAGTAGTGCAGACTATTTCTAGTTCTCTACGCAGCTCTTTATGAGACAAAATATAGCGGTGGCGAGCTTGGTAAATTAATTTTTCTTCTAGCAATATTAAAGACAGGGGGTTGCCGATTAATTCTGCTTCGCTATACCCAAATAACCATTGTGCTGATTGATTGATTGTTTTGATAGTTCCTAATGTTGTTGTCACCAACAAAGCATCGCCCATCGAACGAATAACTTTATCTATATAATCTTTAGAAGCTGCTAAGGCACTAACCAAAAGATTAGCTTCATTCGCTCTCTGAATCAAGGATTGCTTCATTACCATCTTTTCGGTGGTATCTTCAATCAAAATTAACAATTTACTTGGCACATATTCTTGTTCTTCTTCATATTTGATAGCCAACATATCAAAGTATAAAGGGCGGTTCTGGTCGGCAAACCGAGCGATACCTTTGACTTCAAAACCCGGCAGCCGTCCCATAATGATAGACATGAGGATATTTTCAATGCCAATCAGTTCGGGAAAACTCAGGCGAGCATCTGCACCGGGTATAGCGTCGCCCGGAGTATCGGCATAATGCTGCACTTCGGCGGAGGTTGCCTGAATGATAAAATGGTGATTGACTACAAAATACTGTGTTTGTCGCGGGCCTAACAGCTTTCTTAACAGTGGATTCATACTTGTTCTACCATTGTGTAAGCTAGTTTGTAGAAAATTTCGTCAACGTCTTTGCCTGTTTTAGCAGATGTCGTGTAAACTCCTATTACTTTGTCTTGACCTATCGAATGGGATATTTCCACTAGCAGCGCCAATTTTTCCTCGTCAATCAAGTCTACTTTGTTCAAAGCGACGATAATTGACCCTTTAGGATTGACTGAAGAAAAAAGCTGAATGTGTTCGGATATTCGCTCAACTGTTTCTGAGCGGCTGACATCGGCAACGATTAAAACGCCACTAGCTCCCTGCAAGTAAGTCGGTGCTATTCCTTTGAATTTTGTATGCCCTTCTAAGTCCCAAATTAGCAACTGTGCTGTCACGTTTTCTCGCTGTTTTACGCCTTCTAATTCTAGGCTTTTGCGGGAAATTTTTACTCCCACAGTGGAGAGGTATTGGTCGCTGAATTGCCGATCAACAAAACGGCGGATCAGGCTGGTTTTGCCCACGCCAAAATCACCGATCATACACATTTTTTTAGATATAGTAACTGACATAATTATTTGCTGTTTGCGGTCTTAGTTATTGGTTCAAATACCACGCATCTGCTCAAAAGTAGCGGTTGATTGGGTTCTACGCCGTCGGGTGAATTGGGGCTGGCGATCGCTTGGAGGCGCTTCGGGTCAGCACCTTGCCGCACTAAAGCCTCTTGCACTGCTGTGGCACGCTGGAGCGACAACCGTTGATTTGTGGCAAGTTCCCCAGTTCGATCGCTGTGCCCAATTATCTTAATATGTTTTTGAGGATATTGATCCATGAAAGTTTTGACACTGGCGATGATTTCTCCGTATGTTGAGTCTAATGTTGCCGTTCCTTGCTGGAAGTAGATGCGGGTGGTAATTTTCAGCGGCTCTAATTTAATAGTGCTGATGACTGACTGAACACCGGGAATTTGCTTCAGGGACTGAGCTATTTTCTGTGCGTCTGCACCGTCTATAACTGTGCCTTCTACTGTAACTTTGCGATCGCCATACCGACTAGAAATAGAAACGCCCGACAAGCGGTTCAAAACAGCGGTAATCCGCTGAACCTCGGCCCCTGCCAAAACGGGATCGGGAGGTACATCTACAGCGACAATTTTATTGTCTAATTTCAGATTGGGTGCAGTTGATGCAGCTATTTTTGCAGCTTTTGCCCGCAATTCTGCATTTGGCAACTTTCCGGTTAACTTGAGAGTGTTGCCCTCAACGTCGGCGTTTAAGCGGTAAACCGCTAATTCTGGGGTCGATGCTAAAGCTAAAGCGGCATTTGTTGCAAGGGGAAGGTCGATGCTGCGGCGGTACTGATAAATTCCCCAAGGTACTAAGATTAAACTCAGGGCGGCTAAACTGATAGCAGCTAGGGCGATCGGGGGTTTTGTTGATTTTTCCCTTTGCAGCGGGTCGAATAAATTTTTTATGAACGGGTGCAGCGACTCCGGTATAGTACCAGGATCGCCGTTAAACTCGTGAATTACTTTAGCGTAATTAAGGATGAGATTAGTAACGGTTTGTCGCAGTTTGTTGATGAACGAGTGTGGCGGTTCTCCTTTGATCACGACTGCCATGTAGCAATATCCCGCTACTTCTAGCATAATTTTTGAGTCGCCGTATTCAATTTGATTGAGTTCGGAAACTTCTCCGGGCTGCACGATGCACTCGTTAACAAAGCTGCGAATAGCTGTGAGCATTCCTGCTACCATTTCTGATTCTAACTGGTAGCTTTCTGAGTTTTGAACTTCGGAAATAACCAAGCCTGATGCTTTGTGAATTAAGAATGCTGCTTGGATGGTAAAGGGTACTGATTCTTTGAGGATTAATTCGGCTTCGGAGACTCCTTGTACTTTGGAGCGAATTTTGCGCTGAACTCCTTCGACGCTGAGGGCATTTGACACTTTTTCATTGATTGTCTTGATAGCTTCTGCCATGTATCTGGCAATAGTATTGCCAATTACGGGATAGAGGGCATCCACCATTGCGTCGCGTTCGAGTTCAATTTGGGCTGTAATCGCTTTGCCCATTTCCGGGGCGAGGGCTTGAGCGATCGACTCTTGGTCAAGGCGAATTTGCTCTTTAATTGCCAGACCGATTTCTGGGGCGATCGCCTTAGCAATATCCGCTGGCGAATTCACTATTTGTTGAGCAAGGGCGTCGGGCAGCAATTCAGCGATTGCCGAACTCATTGCCGACTTATTTTCCACAGTTTTTGCCCTAATCACTTCGTCAATAATTGGCCCGATCGCCTTGACAACTTCTTCTCTCGAATCGGCAATTTTGCGGCTGAGAATTTCTGCTATCCAAGGCAGCATCAGGGCGATCAGCTCTTGGGGATCGTAGATTTGGTGCTCCAGTTTTCCTAATTTATCGTCGATGCTTGCCATCAGGTGGCGCACCCCCGGCAAATCGTTTTCTGCCAGCAGATTTTTCACTTGCTCGATATCCGACATTTGGGAGCCGAAAATGAGATTTTGCAGCCTTCCCATCGCGTTGTCGGCTTCATTTAAGTCTTGTTTAATTTCGCCTAATATTTCTCCTGGCTGCGATATCGGTGTCGGCTCTTCTACCAAGTTTGGTGTAGATTGAAGCTTATGAACCACCGCATCTAAATATATTTTTTCCGAAGGCGCGAGAAGTGTGGGCTCTGCGGCATTCTGCTCTGTTGTGGAGATTGGCGGCTCTGTCTCCTCGGATTTTTCCGCTTGTATGTACTGCCCAGAATTGGGAATTGTCAAGTTAGGCAATTCCTGTACGGGCGGTGATGCTATCTCAAAATCCGAAACATCTGCTGAAACATCGATAGTTGTAGTTGAGGAATAATTTCTTTCTAGTTCTGAACTATTAAGTCTGTGAGTAGGGAATAGCAGACTTTTAGGTTCGTCTGCATCAGCAGAATCAGTAGACTCCGGTTCGCGATCGCCAGTTTTTGGCGGAACACTCGCTGCAATTTCCGCTTGCTCTTGCTCAGAAATACCTAACAAGTCCATCAACCCGCCGAGGGCCCCAGCTTGATTGTTTTCCCCGCTGCTGTCACATTCGGACTCTGCATTTTGGTGGTTTGAACCTGCAATAATTTTGAGATCGACTAACAGATTCAGCAAGGGTTCTAGCTGGGTTGCTGCATCGGCAGCAGACTCGTCAGGTTGAGAAACAAAACCCTCTAACTCATTTTCGTCAGCCGGATTTTCTTTCGGTAAAGCCATGCGTTATTATCCGTGATGGTGGCGCTCCGGCAACAGAAATTCGTTATTTAACTTATTATCAGCAACGCCTTTAAGTTCGGGTACAAATTCTGTTCCTTTGAGCCTCATGCCGAGTTCAAACAGAATTTCTGCCATGTCGTCTCTAGAAACTTTAACATCTCTGAGCATAGAAAAGCGGCGATCGAGCTCTTCAAAAACCTGTGTTTTCAAAGTGCGGGTTTCTTCAGATAGTCGATCTCTGGTTTGGGAGAGTTCGTCACGAAGCGAACTGGTTTGATTGTCTATAGCCTCGTCGAGGGCTTCCATGCTGCTGGAGAATTTGCGGTTAACGCGATCGACTTGCTGACGGATATCGGCGCTTTCTTCTTGGGTGTTTGAGGTGAGCGATTTAACTTTCTTTTCTAACGAATCAACTGCAGCCCTCATTTCTCCTGAAAGAACTGTTTTTACTTGTTCGATGCGAGTTTGCATATCTTGCTGCATCATCGACAAGTCGGAATCTATTTTATCGAAGCGATTGTCGTATTCTCTAAGCTGCGCTCCAAAAATTATATCGCGAATCTGGTCGATATTTCCCAGCCGTTCGCGCATTTCTTCTTTAGTTATTTCGGCCATGCTTGTACCTAGAATCTCCGGAGATTGTGAGTTTAAGAACTGTGCTAGTGATTTACTACCGTTGTGGCACTAGCTTTTTTGAGTGAGGGGGCTTTTATTTTTTGAACTCTCACCCCTGGGTCGGGGAGGGGATTTTTTAGAGTTTTGACTCTAAATATCCTGAGATACAAATTCTTGGGCCGAGTCCTGTCACCAACAATGACGGTTTGCTATCGTTGCCTTGCAGCAAGCTCAGAGGAGCGTAGACTTTCCTGCTATACAGCGGGGTAGGTTTTAATGTCTTGACTGACATCCTCAATGATATCGCATCTTGACAACAGTGCCTCATAGCATAGCGTCTGGGGTACGGTAAAAAGCGGGCGGGCGCTCCACGTCCAATTATATATAAGATATAACTCGAAAGCTGGGTCGATCGCCGATCGGCTCCGAGAGATGTAGCCTTTGGGCAGAAAGCACTTATACAGTCGAACTCGGCCCATCTCTCCCCCTCGAAGCCTCTTCTCCTGCGATCGCCCTATAAAAATTCATAGGGCCCGATCGACAGCGACCAGACCCAATAATATGAGAACTTTGTTTTTTCTAACAAACGAGATGTGTTTCCGGTTGAGAACTTTTACTTACTAGGGTTTACAACTTGTGCAGCTTTACTTTTAATCCGCAACTACAACTAAGTCTGACTGGACTGCGGTTTGGCTTGACTGCTCGATCGCTAGTTTTGCCACTATTCCAAGTTGTGTTCGGTTAATTTCGGCTGCGCTGGGGAATCTAGACCGGAGACACCATGCCTATATCCTTGAAATTTGCTTCTAAATATAGCGACCTCCTGTTTCTTTCTGTCCCGGTGTCTATTATTAAGTTAGCACGAGCTTTCGGAGCAGTAAAGCACTATTTGCAAAACTTGATAGGTCTTTACATTACTACGTATAATGATATTAATATCCACATAGATGTAAGTTCTATTGCAATACGGTTCAGCTAAGCCCGATCACCCTGGCACCCCCCTTAAAAAGGGGGGGACAAGAGTTTTCTCAAAGTCCCCCTTCTTAAGGGGGATTTAGGGGGATCTCCGGGCAATAAACACTGTTAACTGAACTGCATAGAGTTCTATTGTTGCTACACCTTCAAATACTTAAGTGTTTTTGTCATGTCTATTTCTCCTAAGTTTCTCAGTGGCAGCCAAATCCGCCAAACATTCCTCGAATTTTATGCCGATCGCGGACATAAAATATTGCCGAGCGCTTCTTTGGTGCCCGAAGATCCGACAGTGTTGCTGACGATCGCCGGAATGCTACAATTTAAGCCGATATTTCTCGGACAGCGCACCGCAGAATCACCGCGCGCCACCACTTCGCAAAAGTGCATCCGCACCAACGACATCGAAAACGTCGGCCGCACCGCCCGCCACCACACGTTTTTTGAGATGTTGGGTAACTTTAGTTTTGGGGATTATTTCAAGAAACAGGCGATCGC
>JARCMA010000347.1 GCA_030248405.1 Microcoleus sp. MP8IB2.171 | reverse complement strand
CCCCGACCCAGCCCCCACTCCCAGGAGGTTGACAAATCGCGCAAGTGAAACTAGAATTCCTCCAACTGTTTGCTCGGTAGCCGGAACACTCAGCCACTTTGACCGCCAAATTCAGCAACATCCCGACTCCATTAAACGCACAGCGAATTATCTAGGTGCGCGCAAAAAGTCGAGCAACTGCATTGCAACGAGTGAAATTTTTTATGGAGGGTAGCCTGTTGAGCAGGGTAAAAACTTTTATTTAGAAATAGCCTCAAGCTGAGCGACTCAGCATCAATCGAGGCCATTCCTAAATCCCGCCGTCATTATACAAACCACAAAGGATTTCAATCTCACACCATGCTACAAGACACCCAAACAATCCGGCACTACCAGAAACTCACCGACGCCCTCGTCGAAATGTGGAATAGAGGTTATCGCTTCGATGACCTGCGGCTTTACTTAGACGGGTATTTAGCAGCCCTGCGGCATTCCAACGGTCTGGAACCCTATCTGATTCACAGACTAGAGGAAGAAGCAGCGCGTTACATTCACGACCCCTCCAATTTTGTAATGCCACAGACCCAAACTGAAGCAGACTACTATTAAATAGCAAATTCGGTTTGATAAACCCTTGATGAATTGGGAATTGGCAATTGGGGATTGGCAATTGGCAATTGGGAATTGGGAATTGGCAATTGGCAATTGGGAATTGGGAATTGGCAATTTTAACGGGTTCCCTGGCTCTGCCTGGGAACCGATGTCCAGAGGCTCTGCCTCGCTTTCGGAGCCTAAAAATTCGAGGCCTAGCCGACCGCAGTGCGTTCCCAGGCTCTACCTGGTATAGCAATCCTAAATGAGTCGTAAATTTTTTACCCCATCCCAACCCTCCCCGAACCCGCGGGGAGGCAGTAAGAAATTCACAAATGATTTAGTCTTGCTCTAACGAATAATTAAGTAAATCAACCTAATTCAACGTAAAACGCGATTGCTGTTATTTCCCCGACTTCTTAAAGAAGTCGGGGATATGTTTTTTCTGTCTAATTTAAGAAGCCAAAGCCACTTCTACAACTTCTTGCAATTCGCCCTTTTGATACATCTCGATCATAATATCCGAGCCACCAATAAACTCGCCATTGATATAAACTTGGGGAATTGTCGGCCATTGGGAATACTCTTTAACGCCTTGACGAATTTCCTGGTCAGCCAAAACATCAACAGTTTCGTAAGGCACTCCCAAAGTATTGAGAATTTGCACCACAGTATTAGAAAAACCACACTGGGGCATTAACTTATTGCCCTTCATAAACACCATGATTTTGTTTTGCTTAACCAACTCGTCAATTCTTTCATGTGCTGCTGTAGTCATGGTAGCTCCTAATATTGTTTGAAACTTTTTAAACGTTGACTGACGCAGAAACCGCGTTTTTTACGAAAATCTTTCGTTACAGCCATAGATTCCGGTAAAAAAAACCGGGTTTCTTTGGTTTTTGTGCGTAAGTGGAGCAGTTGTATTTCAAGCAACTATTGACACCCGCACAAACTTGTGATATCCACTTGCAAGTCAACAATTAAGCAACTTGACTTTTCGCTTCCCATTCTGCGGGAGTTAAGGTTTCCAAGCCCAAAGCGTGGATGGCTTCACTAGCCATTGCCTGTTTGAGAGCGCCGTAGACCAGTTGGTGCTGCTGTACTCGGCTTTTTCCTTCAAAGGCTGCAGACACGACTCTCGCCTGGTAGTGGTCACCGCCACCGGTCAAATCGTCAACTTGTATTTTAGCGTCGGGCAACCCTGCCTTAATCATTTCTGCTACTTGAGACGGTGTAACCATTGGTTTCTCTGATAAACGGCTGTAATTTAGATTTTAGTGGAACTATTTTGTCGATGAGCTCGGTTGACTGCTGGCAGGCCGGGGAAAGGGTGAATCCACAAAACCCAATTCCAGTAACTGCTGGTAAGCTTTCTTGCCCAAGTCGCGAGTTGGCTGCTGCGATCGAATAATCTGAATCAGCAGGGGTACAGCCAGTTCCGGTTTATTTTGCGCCCGGTGTACCAACGCCAGTCGGTAGGTAGCTTCGTCGCGCATTTGGGCTGTTTCTACAGCTTTGGTGCGGTGGCTTTCGGCCAAGCGGATGTCAATTCCGGCAAAACTGCTACCCAGTTGTTGATAGAAGTTGGACAGTTGATTGAAAATTTGGCGGGATTCTTGGAGTTTTTGAGTAGCCAGTGCGTAATTCTGATTGGAAATAGCACTGCTGGCTTCTGTCATCAAACGCTGGCCTCCTGGGACGCTCAGCAAGCTGCTGTCTTGCGTCAGAGGGCGAAGATTGTTGGGGTCTGTGGGGTCGTCGGCAGGTTCGACTTGCAGTTGGTTCTCTGGCGCAGAAGGTTGTTGTGCTTGGACTTGGATCGGTTGCAACAGGGTAAAAGCTGCGATCGCCCCGATCGTAATCCGGGCAGTGGAGCGAAGCCAGCAAACAGTTCCAGAGTATACCATGAAATTACTTTGCGCCTCGGCGCTTTAAAAAAAATATTTAGCTTGAGCCGATCTTACCATTGGCGATCGCAACCGGCTAAGTGTAAACCAAATTTGTTGAAATGTCAAAGGGTACGATCGGGCAAAAGGCTCTTTGGGAAAAATTCAAGTAGAGACTTGACCTCGCGTTCTCGTTGTGAGAACATAGAGGTGTCGTTTAAAAAACGGTACCCGAATGAGACTAATTTCTCGGAAAAATCTTCTGAGTGCGATCGAACCCTACGGTGATGTCCCAAGTGCGATCGAATCCTGGTACAAGCTCATCAAAGACAACGATTGGGAATCACTAGAAGATCTCCGACAGGAATATTCCAAATCGGTCGATCAAGTCTATGGATATACCATATTTAATATTAAACACAATAGGTATAGATTGATTGTACAAGTTAAATACAAAAGCAAAATTATATATTTTAAGAAATTCTTAACTCATGCCGAATATAGCAAGATTAACTGGGACAATGAAGATGAGGTCAAAATTAAAATAAGTTAAAATTCAGCTAGATATAGCGGGAAATCCGTGGAGATCACCTGATGAAATCAACAAATACAAAACATTCACCCAATGGTTAAAAGCATGATGCCGAGAAATAAACACCCACCTTATACTTCAGAACTATGTCCAATTTAACAATGAAATGAACCATGAATATCACAATTGAGAAAACAGCCTACGGTCAACTGCTGGCGAAATCGCAGCCTAAGCCCATCCTGAACGAAGAAGATAACGATCTTGCCCTCGCAGAAGTCGATTTTCTGATGTCTAAGGAAGAATTAACACTAGAAGAAGAAACTTTACTGAGTCTCTGGGGGCTGTTGATCGAAGAATACGAATCAAAATATTACCCAATTCCAGAAGCGACTCCCCAAGATGTTCTGTTACATCTCATGGAAGTTCGCGAACTCAAACAAGCCGATTTAGTGGGTGTGATTGGTTCCAAAGGAGTAGTCTCTGAGGTTGTTAATGGGAAACGGGCGATTAGCAAGGCGCAAGCTAAGGCGCTGGGAGAATTTTTTAATGTTAATCCTAGCGTGTTTATTTGAGAGAAGAGATAAGACAGAGATAAGATAATACGGCGGTTGAAACCGCGACTACACAAACGATGTCCGCCTCCGCGGACTGAAGAAAGATCGGACGTACGGTTGAAACCACGTCTACACAAACGATGTCCGCCTCCGCGGACTGATGTAGATCAGATAAGACGGTAGTTGAAACCGCCTAGTCTCTTCAACCCGCGGAGGCGGGTTTTGTTTGTATAGACGCGGTTTCAACCGCCCGGTCTTCTCTCCCAAATTAAACAGGAACATTTCTGATGGTACAATCAAGCAAACCCACCTCCGACACCCTCCAAAATTATCAAGGAATTGGAGTCCCCGATGAAAGTCTGGCAGTGATTTTGCAGCGCGGCGGCGATGAATTGCTGCTGTCAAAAGTTCCAAACCGCTTTACAGTCCGCCCCTCATCAACAGCATCAGCCTCAAACGATTGGGCTGCAACAACTGGGGCAAAACTTAGCCGTCGTGTCGGACAAAGCAATCTCGAAGAATATTTGGTTGCGCCGGAAAACCTAGAAGCAGCAATGCAAGCAGCCCGCGCCAGCGATGCCGTAGCTTTTGCCAGCCACGTCTATTGCCCCGCGAATAATCCCAGTACATTCTTTTATTTAACCGACCAAATTACGATTCAATTTGGCGACCAAGTAGATGAACAATCGCGAAAAGCGATCGCCAATGCAGCAGGTTTAAAAATAGTGCGGCCAGTAGAAGGAATTCCCAACACTTTCGTCTGCGAAGTCACAAAACAAGCAACAGAAAACCCGGTCAAAATTGCCAACCGCCTGACAAGATATCCAGAAGTTCTCGTAGCGGAACCCAACATTTTAGTAGAGACGCAGCAGCATTACACGCCCCGCGATCCGCTTTATCCCAAACAGTGGTATCTCAATAACAAAGGCGGCAAGGAACTTGTCGGCGGTGCTCAAATTTATGCAGAACCAGCTTGGGACATGACTCGCGGAGTTCGATCGATCGTAATTGCGATCGCCGACGATGCGGTTGACATCACCCACCCAGATTTTCAAGGCCAAGGCAAAATCGTCTCACCCATCGATTTCAAAGAGGGCGACACTTCCCCGATGCCAGTCGCAGACTCAGACAACCACGGCACAAGTTGTGCCGCCGTCGCCGTTGCAGAAGAAAACGGCAAAGGCATTGTCGGCGTCGCCCCCGGATGCGCCCTGATGCCCATCCGTACCAGTGGTTTTCTCGATGACGATTCTGTCGAAAAAATATTTAATTGGGCAATAGATAAAGGTGCCGCCGTCATTTCTTGCAGTTGGGGGCCTGCGGCAGTTTACTATCCCCTTTCCCTGCGGCAGAGTGCCGTCATCACCAAAGCAGCAACCCAAGGGCGGGGCGGCAGAGGCTGCGTTATTCTGTTCGCGGCGGGGAATGCCAACCGCCCAGTCAACGGTACTGTTAACGAGAAAGGCTGGCCCAACAACGTCGTGGAGGGTAAAACTAGATGGCTGGCAGGATTTGCCGTCCACCCAGACGTAATTGCCGTCAGCGCTTCCACTTCCCTCAACAAAAAAGCAGCCTACAGCAATTGGGGCACCAGCATCTCGGTTTGCGCCCCCAGCAACAACGCACCGCCGGGAACTTGGTTGCCCGAAACCGGATTTATCGGCACGCCGCCGGAGGTGACGCAGTATTTGCCCGGTTTGGGGGTGTTTACTGGCGATCGAGTCGGGGTTCGGGGCTACGACAGGGGGGACTATACTGATACTTTTGGCGGTACTTCCAGCGCCACTCCAGTAGTCGCTGGGGTTGCAGGGTTGATACTTTCGGCTAACCCCCGTTTGACGGCGCGGGAAGTGCGGGGAATTCTCGAACAAACTGCTGAGAAAATTGTCGATTCCGATCCCGATCCCCAGTTGGGCAATCGCATGGGAAATTACGATGCTACCAGCCGCCGCAGCGATTGGTTTGGTTACGGGAAAGTGAATGCTTTTAAAGCTGTGCAAGCTGCGGTGAGAAAGGGTGGCGGCAATCCGAATATCGGGGGTGCGGTGTTCAGCGATATTTCTGGACATTGGGCACAGAAGTTTATTGAAGCTTTGGCGGCGGCGAATATAATTAGCGGTTTTCCTGACGGTTCTTTTCGGCCTGATGACAGTTTAAATCGTGCTCAATATGCGGCGCTGTTGGTGAGTGCGTTTAGCCCGATTCCGAGGGTGCCGGCTACAAATTTTATTGATGTTTCTGCTAGTTTTTGGGCGAGAAGTGCGATCGAACGGGCGAATCGGGGGGGTTTTTTGGCGGGGTTTCCGGGGTTGAAGTTCGGCCCGAATCAGAATTTGACTAAGAGTGAGGCGATCGTGTCTTTGGTTAACGGTTTGGAACTCAAGGGCGGCAATCCCGATACTTTGAAAGTTTACATCGATCGCTCTCAAATTCCTAATTTTGCTTTAAGTGCGATCGCCACAGCAACTGCTTTGAAGATTGTAGTTAATTATCCTTCCCGCGATTGGCTTTCGCCGCAGCGGGATATTACCCGCGCTGAGATTTCGGCTTTGATTTACCAGACGTTGGTGGCAATTAATCGGGCTAAGGCGATCGATTCTCCTTACATTGTGTAGCTAGAGTCGAAAAAAGTTCGGCTGAGATATTGCACCATTCTGGATTAACCTGTAGGGGGGGTTCACCAATAATATCTAATAAGTACCAACAATTGGAATAAACCCGCCCCCACCCAACTCGGCCCTAAAAAAGAAAGGATTACCTATTGACTTTCGGGGATTTTTTGTGGTATATTTTACATAATGGGAGTGGTGGCAAAAATAAAATTTTTGCCACCACTCCCATTATTAAATAATACATAATTTACTGCTCAAAGT
>JARCMA010000346.1 GCA_030248405.1 Microcoleus sp. MP8IB2.171 | reverse complement strand
CAATTAGAAGGTAAATCTTTTTATGAAATCTATCCAGACGAAGCAGAGCAATATTATTTAGAAGATTTGGAAGTAATTAATTCCGGCGTTCCTAAACTGGGAAAAGTCGAACTGCTGCCAACTGCTTCCGGTCAAAAATGCTGGGTGCGGACAGATACAATACCTTACCGTGACGACTCAGGACAAGTGGCTGGCGTGATCGTATTTGCAGTAGATATTACAGATTTAATTAGAGTCGAAAGAGAACTGCGAGAAAATCGCGCTCGCCTCACTGAAAAAGTCGAGAAACGCACTGCTATGTATCGGCAGGCAATGGCCGCTCTGTACTCGGCAAATATGCAATTGCAACAGCTAATTAATAACAGTTCTGCTGTGGGAAATGGCAGCACGACAGCAGCGCAATTGCTCGAAAGCGAAGCTTATTTTGAAGCAGTGGCGATCGCCGACCGCGACACAATTTTGAGCGTCAACAGCGATTTTGCCGAGATGTTCGCTTACGAACCTGCGGAAATGGTGGGAATGAGCTTGTTGGAACTACTGTCGCCGAAATCTTACAAAGTGGCACCGCAAATGATTTCCGCAGCCAGCAATACCGTCTGTGAAGCGATTTTTCTCAGGCGGGACGGGACTGCTTTTCCTGCTGACGTGCGTAGCAAATTCGTAGTTTACGAAGGTCGTTTGGTGCAGGTTAAAGCAGTGCGAAACCTCACGGAATCCCAATTGATCGCAGCAGACTTAGAGCGCGAGCGCTCTTTGTTGCACGCTACATTGGAAGCAACGGCAGATGGCATTCTTGCCGTTACTACCAGCGGAGATTTAATTAGTTTTAACGAAAAGTTAGTTCAAATGTGGGGAATTAATGAAGAAGTTAGAAACTCGATGGATAGAACGGTGCGGCTGACATTTCTCACTAAGCACGTTAGAGATCCGAGAGCTTTTTTGCAGAAAATTAAAGAAATTTATAGCGATGCGGAATCCGAAGGTTGCGATATTCTCGATTTTAAAGACGGTCGGACTTTTGAGCGCTACACGCAGCCGATTCGAGTCGGAGAAAATATTATTGGCAGGGTGTGGCGCTTCCGCGATATTACTTCTCGCGAAAAGGTGACGGCAATGTTGGGAGATTCTCAACGGCGCTTTCGGGCATTTTTTGATTCTTCGTTCCAATTTGTTAGCTTGTTGAAACCTGACGGCACTCTGCTAGAAGCTAACCAAACTTCTCTGGATTTCGCGGGAATTAAGCTGCGGGATGTCGCAAACCGCCCGTTTTGGCAGGGGCCTTGGTGGGGAGTTTCTGCGGAAGTTCGGGAACAGTTGCAAGAGGCGATTTGTCGATCGGCAAAAGGTGAATTTGTCCGCTATGAAGTGGAATTTAAAGGCGCAAATCGCACGGCAACTATTGATTTTTCTCTCAAACCGGTGGCGGACGAAACTGGCAAAATTGTTTTGCTGCTGCCGGAAGGTCGAGATATTACTGAAAGCAAGCAAGCCCAAGTCGCCCTGCGGCAGCAAGTTGAGCGGGAACGTCTGATTGCCCAAATTCAATCGCGCATCCGTTCTTCTCTGGATCTCCAAGAGATTCTCAACACTACAGTAGCTGAAGTGCGGGAGTTCTTGGCAACCGATCGCGTGATGGTTTTCCGTTTTCGACCCGACTGGAACGGAGATGTGGTGGTGGAGTCGGCTGGAGAAGAATGGATGCCACTGATGGGGATGGTAATTGAGGACTGCTGTTTTGCTAATACTTACATCGGACAGTATTTAAACGGCCGCATTCGCGCCATAGAGGATATTCAGGCTTCTAATTTGACTGAGTGTCACGTCAATTTTTTGGCCCAGTGTCAGGTGAAGGCGAATTTGGTCGTGCCCATCGTGCAGCAGGGAATCGAAAATCGCAACGGTAATCCTAGTTGTCAAGTGCCGAAGTTGTGGGGTTTGTTGATAGCCCACCACTGTTCGGCACCCCGCCAGTGGCAGCAGTTTGATATGGATTTGCTGAGTCAGTTGGCTACTCAAGTGGCGATCGTGAACGAACAATCTTTACTTTACCAGCAACTAGCTGATGACAACCAGCGGTTGGACGGATTGGCGAATTTGGACAGTCTGACTCAGCTAGCTAACCGCCGCCGGTTTGACGAGGTGATTAACCGGGAATGGGAGCAGTCGAGCAGTTCGCAACCGCTATCCTTGATCATGTGCGATATTGACTGTTTTAAACTTTACAACGACAACTACGGCCACCAGGCTGGGGATGCTTGTTTGCAACAAGTGGCGCGGGCGATCGGGGATGCTTGCACGAACGTGCCCGCAGAACGCCTTTATTTGGCTGCTAGGTATGGCGGCGAGGAATTTGGGGTAATTTTGCCAAATACGGATATCGCGGCTGCACAGGCTTTTGCCGAGGGAATCCGCCAGCGCGTCAAAGCTTTGGCAATTCCCCACATTAAGTCTGTTGTCGGCGATTGTGTGACTCTCAGCTTGGGAGTTGCGGGCGTTTCCGAAAGTCAAAATTCCCCGAAAATGCTGATTGAAGCTGCTGATAAGGCACTGTATCGAGCTAAGTCGGGCGGGCGCGATCGAGTTGACAGTTGACAGTTGACAGTTGACCGTTGACAGTTGACGGTTGACAGTTGACAGTTGACAGTTGACAGTTGACAGTTGACGGTTGACGGTTGTCATCAGCTTACTAAAAAAACGATCGCGCTAACTGGCATAAAGTTAGTGCGATCGCCGTACTATGAATCAGCTATTTATCTATCAGACTCGGCGCGGAATTTTTACGCATTTCCACGAAGATTGTTACAAGACTTCACAGAAAGAGGGGAAGAGTGAGAGATGCGGAAATTTTTCCTTCTGATGACAACTGACAACTGACAACTGACAACTGACTAACCTATTTAGCTAACAGTTTCTGAAACACCCCATACATATCCTCAGCCAACTTTTTAGGATTCCACAAAGGTGCGAGATGTTCCGGCTGCTTAGATTTTACTAAATGCTCTTTCACCGCATTTCTCAAACCAGCATCGCGGCCAAACTTAACTCCCCACTGCGTGTATTCCTCCCAACTCCACGCCGCACCAACATCAAGATTTGCACTTTTCAGAAAAGCGTAACCCATGCGCGAAAGATATTGGTCGCCGGAGCGAGTTACCACTGGCAAATTCGCCCACAAAGCCTCTAAATTGTGAGTCCCGCCGTTGTAAGGATAGGAATCTAAAAGCACGTCGGCTACATAATAAATAGCCCGGTGTTCTTCTTCACTTCTGGTTTGCCCTATAAACTTAATCCGAGCAAAATCTACTCCCTGAATTTCGCATTCTTCGCGGTAAGTGCTGTGAATAATATCGGGGTCGCCTTGACCTTTGCGGATTAACAAACTATCTGGTACTTCCTTAAGGATTTTAACTTGAGCTCGTACCATTTCAGGATTGGTTTTCCTACCCGGAGCAACGCACAGATAAGTCATCTGATCTAAGCCAATTCCGAGAGCATTTCTAATTGCCTCTCGATTCACAGGAATGCTTTGCAGTGCGCCAATTGCTACGGAACAACTAGGCAACCTAACTAACTGTTCTAAGTAATTTTTTTCCACACCAGGGGGGTGAGTGTGTTCGTCGCAGAGAAAGTAGTGATTATCTGAAATATAGGGCGCGTCGAATCCTAGCCAAGAAACGCAAATCCCCGCAGGATATTGGTATAAAACTTCGACATTTGTTGGGACTGTCATCGAGTCTAAGTCTATCAAAACATCCAAGTTGTCTTGCGCTACTTCCGCGAGGATTTCGCCGCCATCAGCAAAGCCGTTTGGATATTTTTTAGGCCAGTAAAACTTGCCAGCCATGTCTTCAAACCGCTGCGTAACTTCATCTCGGTTGAGTTTCCCCGTGACGTAAAGGTGAACGTGGGGGGTAATGTGGCTTAATTCGCGAATTAAAGCTTCGCTGCACCAGCCTACTGAGTGGCGGCGGAAGTGTTTGGAAAGAAAGCCAATTTTTAAATGACGTTGTTCTTTTGTTTGGTAATTGGCTAGGTTGCTTCTGTTAACTTGCTGGCGCTGCGGGACGGCTTTTTGGTAGTATTCTTTGGCAATGAGTCTGTAGAAACTGGCATTTTTTTCGCGGTTGTCTCGCAGGTGGGAAACTGCAAACAGAAAGATTTCGTAAAGCAGTTTTAGTTCGATGACGCTAAAGGTTTCGACCTTTTCGTAGCAGAGTTTTTCGATTTCTTCGAGTTTCTGAATTGCCTGTTTGCTGACACCTGATTGCAGGTAGGAAAAGACGTAGGCTGTAGCTGACATGATAGGGGCATTTTCGCCGCAGTTTTCGCAGTATTTGTCGGCTACGCTGCGGGCTCCGGCGAGGTTGGTGGAATGGCTTAGCAAGTCGCACAGTTGTTGGTGGGCTTCGCTAAATTTGGGGTTGCATTGGATCGCTTTTTCAAAATTGGCGATCGCCTCCAAGGGTTTATCTTGTTTCTGAATGTGTCCCATCCGGCAGTAAACCTCTGCCCAATCCGGTTTTAATACCAGGGCTTGCTGATAGCTGACTAAAGCTTCTTCTAGCCGCCCCTGCATGGAAAAACAACTGCCGAGGTTAGCGTGAACTTCCGGCCAATCGGGCTTGATTTTCAGAGTATTTCGGTAATGAGTAATTGCTTCGTCGTACTTGTTTTGCTGCAAAAAAGAATTGGCTATATTGAAGTGCAAAACTTCTAATTGCGGCTTTAAAGCTACAGCTTTCTGATAGTAAGCGATGGCGGCGTCGAGATTGCCTTGTTGCGATCGCGCGCTGCCGATGTTACCGTAAGCTTCTGCCCAATCTGGTTTAATGGCGATCGCTTTTTCGTAGCTTTCGATGGCTTCCTCACGCTTTCCTTGGCTGAAAAGTCGATTACCTAAGTTAAAGTGGAAGTCTGCACCGACTAGCTGCGGGTTGAGTTCGGATGTTCTTTTAAAACAGGCGATCGCAGCTTCAATGTTGCCGTGTTGCTGATATACTTTCCCTAAATTCCAGTGAGCTCCCGCTAAATCGGGGCGGAGGGCAATGGCTTGCTGGTAATGGGCGATCGCTTCTTCCAAACGCCCCATTTTGAAATACATACTGCCGATATTGGCCCGCACTTCCGCAAAATTTGGCTGCAATTCTAGGGCTTGAGAATATGAACGAATGGCAGCTTCAATTTTGCCTTCAGCTTGCAAGGCATTGCCTAAAGTGACGTAAGCGTGAATGAAACCTGGTCGGATTTTTATCGCTTGCTGACACGCTGCGATCGCCTCTTTAATTTTACCTTGAACTAAAAAGTTTTCTGCCAGTTTCTTGTAGGGTTCTACTTCTTGAAAATTGGCAACTTGTCCGCTATCTGGAACATTGAGCGCGGTAACTTGTTCGGAAACTTCGGCGGGATTTGTAAAAGGAGTATTTAAAGTCTCAGTGGTTGGTGCTGGCGGCAAATTGATGCTCGAAGGCTGCAAGCCGTAGCCTTCATCTTTGTTGACAGATACTGGTTGAGATTCCCCTGATTCTGTTTCTAATTCGATAAAGTTGCTGTCAGTAGTTTCCCGCTCTTTTTGTGCTATCAAACTCGATAGTTTCTCAGCAGCGCTGGTATCTCCAGGTTGCTGTTGCAGCACTTTTTGATAGCAAGCAATGGCTGCATCTAACTTTCCTTGCTGCTGCAAAACGCTGCCCAGCATCATATTAACCGAAGACAATTCAGGATTAATCGCCAGAGCTTTTTGGTAATAATTGGCCGCCTGTTCCAATTGCCCTAACTTGTAATACATACTGCCGAGATTCGCGCTGGCTTCAGCAAATTCCGGCTGAATTTCTAAAGCTTGCAAATAAGCTTTAATTGCCATTTCCAGCTTGTCTTCAGCCTGCAGGGCATTGCCCGCCGTCAAGTAAGCGGCAGCAAAATTCGGCTGGAATTTAAGGGCGAGGTTGCATTGGGCGATCGCCCGAGCAAATTCTCCTTGCAAAACATAAACTTCCGCCAACTTTTTATGAACTTCCGCCTCGGCTGGATTCAACTCTAAAGCTTGCTGATAATTTTCAATTGCGCCATCGAGATTGCCTGCATCTTTCAGCCGATTGCCCTTTAGGAAATAACTTTTAACTGCCTTGAAATCTACCAAAGAATCCGCGATCATTTGCTCTGCCACTCTTACAGGTTTTACACTAATACTATTCAACCATTCTACCCACTTTCGGGAACGCACAGACCAAGTACACCCTTGATTTATATATTCTACTTGCCGTCTCAGATGATTTTCAGCAGTGGCGCTGCCGGCACCCGCAAACTCTTTTAAAACTGAGACTGTCGCCTCAACAAACCGCCTTGTATATCCCTCCCAATCCGGTTTTCCGGCACGGTTCCAATTAGTTACCGATGCCAAATTTTCTGCCCCCGACATAGAAACTAGACGCGCAAATCCAGCCGTTGTTTCCGGCAAAGCCGCCAAATCACTCGTCACAATCCGACAACCGCTGGCCATCGCCTCCATCACCGCAATAGATGACGTTTCCAAATAGGTATTAGGGTAAGCTAAAACCGCGACAGAACGCAGTTGCCGGACGAGTTCGGGTTGCGGTACGGAACCGACATACTCAACGCCTTCTGTTGCCTGACACTCTTGGTAAAGTTGACCGAAAAAAAGCTCGTTATCATTGTCATCTATTTGGTGTACTTTCATGCTAGAAAATACTTTTAATCTGGTTCCGGGGACAGCTTTACGAATTTCGGGAAAGACTTTTAACAAAATATCGAGTCCGCGAAATGGAGTGCTGGTGTAAGCTAGAACGGGCGGTATAGATTTATGAGAGAGGATAGGAATATTAGCGGAGAAAATGTTAGCAAAACAAGGTGCGATCGCATTTCTTAAAACACAACTGCGATTGGAGTCAATCCCAAAGCGCCGATGAAATTGTTCGCGCTGCCAGTCGCTGACAAATACAAAGGCATCGCAAGCATTGATTTCTTGATCATTTTTTAAATTTTCGAGGAATACAAAGCCCGGTTCGTTATGAATCCACAAAATTAACTTAGTTCGATGCCCCAAAAGCGGCTTAACTTCCAGCGCTTTGCCGACTATATTAACTATAACTAAAAAATCGAGCGATCGCAGCAATTCTAAATTAGATTTGTCCCGCACCCTGCGCCTGCAATCAACGCCGCGCGACATCCCAGACTCGGAAGTATTGTTAAGTAAAAATACCTCGTTTCCCTGTGCAGCCAACGCCTCAGCTAAGTAACAAATAGCCGACTGAGTGCCACCCAAAGGTTTGCAGTAAGGAGTTTCAATATTGTAATCCCAAGTATAAGTATCGAGAAATCCGATTTTCATTATGGCAATTATCCGCCGATTTGTGAACTAGATTTTTTTTATTTAACCACAGAGGGCGCAGAGGGCGCAGAGAAGAAAGAGAGAATTTCCCACTTGAAACAATTTGCGAGTGCCGTCTCTTCTGCTTCTTCCTCTCTGCGTTCTCTGCGCTCTCTGCGGTTAAATAAATCCATAATAAATGATATAATCTTAAAGCTATTGAGGAGTACCGAACATGACCACAGAACAAGACCCCGTAAAATTGATGAAACAGCAAGTCGGCTTTGCAGCAGCCGATCGCGTAAAATCTGGTATGATTGTCGGACTCGGCACCGGGTCAACTACAGCTTATACTATTCAAGCATTGGGCGATCGCATAAAATCCGGTCAACTCAAAGATATCAAGGGAGTACCGACATCTTTTCAATCAGAAGTGTTAGCCAAACAGTACGGAGTACCGCTGACAACACTAGATGAAATCGACAGAATTGATGTTGCTATTGACGGCGCTGATGAAGTAGATCCCCACCTCAACTTAATTAAAGGTGGTGGCGCTGCCCACACCCGCGAAAAAGTAGTCGATTACCTCGCAACTCAGTTTATTGTAGTAGTTGACGGTTCCAAAATCGTAGATAAATTGGGTTCGACTTTTCGCGTGCCCATCGAAGTTATACCGATGGCATTAACACCAGTGATGCGCGCCATTGAAAAATTGGGTGGCAAACCAGAACTCCGCATGGGTGTGAAAAAAGCAGGCCCGGTAATTACCGATCAAGGTAATATGGTAATCGATGTCAAATTTGATAACCTTGACAATCCTGCGGAATTAGAAAAAACTTTGAATAATATTCCCGGCGTGTTAGAAAATGGCTTGTTTGTTAACTGTACAGATTTGGTTTTAGTCGGCGAAATCAAAGACGGTAAACCCGTAGTGCGCGAAATTTCTAAATAGGAAATAGTTAGCCCGGGCGCTGCGCGTACCTAGAGTTAATAGGACTTACGCACGGATAGTCAGAAACTGAGTTTTTGCCCGAATCTACGGACTGCAACGAAATATTGTCGTCCATCAAACCCAGTTTCTTAAGCTTGGTGCGTAAGTTCCGACGTTAAATTTCTTTTCTTCCCTCTTCCCTCTTCCTTCTTCCTTCTTCCTTCTTTTTGATAATGCAATATCGCAGATTCGGCCGCACAGAATTATCCATGCCCGTCTTTTCCTGCGGCGGCATGAGATATCAGTATAAATGGCAAGACGTGCCAGCCAATGAAATTCCAGCAGACAATCAACAAAATCTAGAAGCGACGATTCGCTACTCGGTTGAATGCGGCATCAATCACATAGAAACTGCTCGCGGTTACGGCACTTCTGAGATGCAACTAGGGCGAATTTTGCCGAACTTTCCCCGCGAAAAGTTGATAGTGCAAACGAAAGTTAACCCCAAACCGAACTCCCAAGAGTTCCGCGAAGACTTTAATAAATCCTTAGCTTATTTGCAACTGGAATACGTCGATTTACTGTCGCTACACGGCATTAATACGTGGGAATTGTTAGAGGAGTCTATCCGTCCGGGTGGCTGCATGGATGTGGCGAGAAAGCTGCAAGCAGAAGGCAAAGTTAGGTTTATTGGTTTCTCGACTCACGGCCCGACGGATGTGATTGTCAAAACAATTGAAACTAATCAATTCGATTATCTTAACTTGCACTGGTACTACATTAATCAAAGTAATTGGCCGGCTATTGAAGCTGCTAAACGTCACGATATGGGCGTTTTTATTATCAGTCCTTCCGACAAAGGCGGTCAGCTTTACAGCCCGCCGCAAAAATTGGTAGACTTGTGCTATCCGCTGAGTCCGATGGTTTTTAATGATTTGTTTTGTTTGTCGCATCCGCAAGTACATACTTTAAGTTTGGGCGCCGCCAAACCTGAAGATTTTAACGAACATCTCAAAGTTTTAGAATTGTTAGATAAAGTCGATGAAATTTTGCCGCCGATATTAGCAAGGTTGGAAACAGCAGCAATTAATCAATTAGGAAAAGATTGGTTTAAAAGTTGGCACGTTGGTTTACCGAGTATACAAAACACTCCCGGAAATATTAATATTTATGTGATTTTGTGGCTGTGGAATTTAGCGCAGGCTTACGATACGATCGACTATTGCAAGATGCGCTACAACCTCTTGGGTAACGCCAGCCACTGGTTTCCCGGCAAAAAAGCAGATCGCCTCAATGAATTAGACTTGCGCCGCTGTCTCGCCCACAGCCCCCACGCTGCCAAAATTCCCGGTATTCTGCAAGCAGCCGATCGGCTTTTT
Organism: Microcoleus sp. MP8IB2.171; assembly: GCA_030248405.1. Taxonomy (GTDB): domain Bacteria; phylum Cyanobacteriota; class Cyanobacteriia; order Cyanobacteriales; family Microcoleaceae; genus Microcoleus. Next base: position 732 of record JARCMA010000346.1, on the reverse strand, counting down.
GGAGGCGAATCCGTGCAGCGCTTGTCCCAAGAATAATCAAAAAAAACCCGGTTTCGAGACAGAAACCGGATTAGCGAACCGGAGCACGTGAGTTAGTTACGCGCACACAATTAGCCTATACTTGAGAAACTCTCACAACCATCGCCCATCCGTCTCATCCATTCGGGCGATACCACTTTTTTTCTCAACTCACTCCCATTTTGCTTTAATCTGAGATAAAACAGTTAATAATTCACTTAGGTACTTTTTATGACTCTTAAACGCCGAGATTTCTTGTATTTGGTGACTGCCACCGTCGGAGCTATTACCGCAGGTGCTTGCCAAGCGTCAGGAAATAATGTATCGCAAGCAAGTCCCATTGCAGAAAGCCAAAAAATAGCCCAAACTCCCGGCCCTTTTACACTCCCGCCTTTGCCTTACGAATACAATGCTTTAGAACCGCACATCGATGCGCGGACAATGCAATTTCACCACGACAAACACCACGCTGCTTACGTTAAAAACCTCAACGATGCTGTCAGTAAATACCCGCAACTCAAAAATATCACTGCGGAAAATATGCTGCGAGATTTGAGCAAAGTGCCAGAAGATATTCGCACCACCGTGCGTAACAGTGGCGGCGGACACCTAAATCCCAGTATGTTTTGGGAAATCATGGGTCCCCACGGCGGCGGCGAACCCACAGGGGCAATTGCACCAGCAATCACGCAAGATTTCGGCAGTGTTAGCGAT
>JARCMA010000345.1 GCA_030248405.1 Microcoleus sp. MP8IB2.171 | reverse complement strand
CTTTATTATAGCCGATCGCTCTCTCTCTCCGACGAATTTGACAATCAAGCAATGTCGTCCGCGGCCCCCGGATTCATCCGTGAAACGAGAAAAAAGCTCCGACTGCTCATCACCCGCCCCCGGATTTATCAGTGGGAGCACTTTCTCCAATTCTAAAATCTAAAATCTAAAATCTAAAATCTAAAATCGATTGACCGCATCTTGCAGCACTCTTTTCGGCTGATCCCACAATCTCAAGGATGGCGATCGCCTGCTGGTAGTAGTTTTGGTGAACCCAACACTCCTCGACTGGGTAAAATGGGACTGCCGCGCGGTCAATTTATTTTGCCCCACAATTATAAACTACAGACAATAAAATTCTTTAAATGTCATTGTTACCATCCTCAAATTGGGCTTGTATTATTAATTAAATAATAACGCTAACTCAGCAATATATAGCAATCCTAAATCATTTTCAATAACTGGTTCCTAGGCTCTGCCTGGGAACCGATGTCCAGAGGCTCTGCCTCGCCTGCGAAAATGGAGGCAGAGCCTCCGAATCTGCCTTACCAGGCAGAGCCTGGTAACGAGTATAATCATTTAGGATTGCTATATAGTGCTGTCTATTAAGTGAAAGAATTTTTTTTCAATACCAGTATTAACCACGCTCTAGATACTTTTAAGTGGCTGTTATTTGCGCCAATTAAATAACTTAACCAGCACCATTTAGGCAATGCACTGAACTAGATAATTGGGAACAAAGCTCAAAAAAATACGTAGAAAATCCCGCTTTGGTACCGCAATCACTCCTTCTACTAAGAGCTGTTGGTTTCAACACAGCGAATCACCAAGAATAAATTACTAATTGCCGATTAATTTATTCAGAGCGATTCCGTTAGTAAAGTAAATTTTTATCGCTTTTTATCCCTGACAGCTAACCTTCAGCCATACGATCGGCTATATTGTATTTAGAAGTACATTAATTTGTCCGCAAAGCGGTCTAGTCCCATCGCCGCCGGTCGCGCCAGCTTCTGAATAAACGTAGTCCGCTGTCAATAACAGCAAGGAAGTGTGGAATTATGTCAAAAATTTTAGTAGTGGACGACGTTAAGAGCGAACTAGAAATCATCTGCCGTATTCTTCAAGATGCCGGATTGGATGTGATCCGGGCAGGCGACGGCGAAGAAGCGATCGCCATGATCCGCAAAACCCCTCCGGCTTTGGTCGTTTTAGATGTAGTAATGCCACGAATGAACGGGTTTGAAGTGATCAGAGAATTGCGGGGCGATCGCGCAACTGCCAAATTGCCCGTAGTATTTTGTACTCATAAAAACACCGAGATCGATAAAGCTTGGGGAACCGATTTAGGGGCCGACGCTTACGTCAGCAAACCCTTTGAACCTCAGCAACTCGTGCACATAGTGCAGCGTCTGCTTTCCGCGTAATCCGAATATAAAGTGATCGGCAGATTTCCAAAAAACCTTATACCGATAAACCCCGTTTTTTTAATAAACAGGGTTTTTGAACCCCATAAAAGTTTTATGTTTAATGATAGCGACCTGTTTATTTGCCCAACCCGCGATTTATTTAACAGAAACATTTGATGCACCAAAAGTGATGCAGAAAAGCTCGATCGGCGATCGACTTTATGGTCAAAGCAAAATTAGAATTTGTAAGCTACACTATAAACTAAAAATAAGCCATGAAAATAACGGCTTCCCCCGCTGGGGGGAATCAGACAAGTGGAACAAAGCAATTTCTCCTGTTCGGTCAAGGAGGCAGTCTGTTCGCCATAGACTTAGAGGCAGTGCGGGAAGTCCTTTCCCTCAAGGAACAACCGATTTCCCTGGTTCCCAACACCCTGCCATTTTTGCTGGGATTAACCAACTTGCGGGGCGAAATCTTAGCAGCAGCAGACTTCGGACTGTTCGTCGGTATTGAGTCGGTTGACATCTACCACCCAAACAGCCGCATCTTAGTTGTAGAAGCGCCCGATCCACGAGACGTGAGATTGTTGTCGAGAATCCGCCTGGGATTAGCCGTCTCCCGCGTCGAAGGAGTTTTACCTCTCAATCCCGATCGCATTGTCTCAGCCCTAGATGTCAGTCCCGACCTAGCTCCTTTCTTAAAAGGTCTGTACAATTCCGAAGGACGCTTGCTAATGATTGTCGATGTAGAAGCGATCGCCCATTCCGAACGCTGGTAATTAAACAGTTGACAGTTGACAGTTGACAGCTTGCCCTGAGCTTGTCGAAGGGTTGACAGTTGACAGTTGACAGTTGACAGCGAGGTTTTTAGACAGTTGACAATTGACAAAGAAAGAATAGGGAGTAAATCTAAAATCTAAAATTTCGCAATCTATCCATCGCCCGCATTTGAGTTACCAACTATAAATTTTATCATGAAACTTCTCTATACCTGGATCGCCACGACATTCACCCTCACATTACCTGACATCTCCCCATCGATGCTAACAGGGGTTGCTAATTGCATCATTTGTGTGTGTTACTTTGCCATTGCTGCGCTGATCAGCTTAGGTTTGTGGCGAAACCGTCAATTTGGGTTCGACATCTTCGCCACAGTCACAGCAGGCATATTTTGGAGTTGCGCTTTCGGGCACAGCGGCCACGCCGCCGAATACCTCGGACTGCCGCACTCCCCGGTAATGCAAACAGTCTCCGATTGGATAACTGTCATTCCGGCGATCGGATTTTTGAGTTTGTCCAACCGCTACCAATTCTTAGTAGGTTCCACCCAAATCCTCAACTCCAAAAAAGCAACAGAACAAGCCCTCAGCCAAACTACCAAGCGATTTCAAGCCATCTTCGACCAAGCTTTTCAAATCATCGGATTATTAGAACCCGACGGTACTTTGATCGAAGCAAATCAGACCGCGCTAGAATTAGGCCACTTTCCAGCATCAGAAGTGCTGGGACAGAAATTTTGGCAGACACCTTTGTGGGCAGCATCCCCAACAAACCAACAGCGAATAAAAACCAACATTCAACAAGTTTCTATCGGCCAATTTGTGCGGGAAGAATACGAAATCACCGGCTTCAATAACCAGTTGATAGTAATTGATCTATCCTTTAAACCCCTGTTAAATGAAACAGGACAAGTCTATCAAATACTAGCAGAAGGCCGCGAAATTACCAAACGCAAAAAAACAGAAGCGGCATTGCAACAGCTAACGGCAGAACTAGAGCAGCGAGTCAAGGAAAGAACCGAGCAAATTTCGCAAACTAACGCCCAATTACAACAGGAAGTTCGCGATCGCACCGCTGTTCAAGAGCAATTAAAAGCTTCGGAACAATTTTTAAACAATATCCTCAATACCATCCCCGACCCGATTTACGTCAAAGACGAACAGCACCACTGGTTAACATTAAACGATGCCTTTTGTCAATATATAGGTCAGAGCCGAGAAGAACTAATTGGCAAAGCTTACCGCGACTTTTTGCCGAAAGAACAAGCAGACATATATGAAGAAAAAGACCGATTAGTTTTCTTGGCAAATACGAGCATCGAAACCCAAGAAACCATCATAAACCCAGCCGGAAACACCCAGTTTCTCTCCGTCAAAAAATCTACTTTTGTAGATGCCTGCGGCAGCAAAGTCCTCGTTTGCGCGATTCGAGAAATCACCAAGCGCGTGGAAATGGAAGAACAAATGCGGCAGACACTGGCAAAAGTAGAAAATTCCCAACGTTTGCTGCGGACAGTAATTGACGCCACCCCAGACTGCATCTTCGTCAAAAACCAAGACTGCCGCTACGCCCTAGTCAATGCAGGTTTCGCCGCCGCCTTCGGCAAAACTCCAGCAGAAATTATCGGCAAAGACGATTTAGAACTTGGCATATCTGCCGATCGAATCTTCGGCAACACCCACGCCCAAACAGACTCCCAGAACCAAATCCAAAACTTCCGGGCCGACAGCAAAACCGCGCCGGCGTCCAACGACTCCGCCACCTTAGCCGACGGCAAAATACACGTCTTCGACACCCAGAAATTGCCCCTCAAAGACGCAGGAGGCAACACTATAGGAATGCTCGGCTTCGCCCGGGATATCACAGAAAGCCGCGAATCCGAACAGCAGCTACTGCGGCTCAAAGCCATCCTAGAAGCCACAACAGACTGGGTAGGGATGGCAGACTCCCAGCAGCGCACCATCTATCTCAACCAGGCCGCCAGAGAAATGTTAAAAGTTGGGACGGATTCAAATTTAGCCGAATTCAGCATTTCCGACCTGACATCGCCCAAAAGTGTCGATACTATTATGAACGTCGGCATCCCCGCAGCTTATCGGGATGGAGTGTGGAGCGGCGAGACTATTTGGCAGAGTTTAGACGGCGAAGAAATACCGGTTTCTCAAGTAATTATTGTCCACAAATCCGAGAGCGGAGAAGTTGAATTTATGTCAACGATCGCCCGCAACATCAGCAACCGCAAGCGCGCGGAACAAGCCTTGCAGCAGAACTTGCAAATGCTCGACCTAGCCAGCGATGCTTTGATTATTCGAGAGCTCGACGGTACGATTGATTACTGGAACCAGGGCGCTGAAAAAATCTACGGATGGAAAAAGCAAGAAGCTTTAGGAAAAGTTACTCACACCCTGTTCGACACGATATTTCCCCAACCTTTAGCATCAATTTCAGCACAGCTAGAACAGCAGGATTATTGGGAAGGGGAACTGATTCACACCACTAATTACCACACCAAAATTACCGTATTCAGCCGCTGGACTTTGCAGCGGGACAAACAGGGAAAACCCAAAGCAATTTTAGAAATTAACAACGACATTACAGAGCGCAAGCAGGCCGAGATTGAAAAACAAAGATTGATTTCGATCGTAGAAAGCAGCTCGGATTTTATTGGCACGGCTACCCTGGAGGGAGAGGCAACATACCTGAATGTCGCTGGAATGAAACTAGCAGGATTGCAAAATATTGAAGAAGTCAAAAGCAAAAATATATATGAATTCTTCTCAGCAGAAGATGCTAAAAGCTTAAAAGAAGAAATCCTGCCGGCTACTGTGCGAGACGGTTTTTGGCAGGGTGAATTCCGCTTGAGGAACTTTCAAACCGGCGAAAACTTTCCGGTTGACTTCACCCTATTTACCGTCAAAAACCCAGAAACCGGCGAGCCTATGGGGTTAGCAACTGTGACGCGCGATATTCGCGATCGCAAACACGCAGAAGAAATGCTGCGCGATCGCGAAAGACTGTTCCGAGCCATTTTCGATCAATCGTTCCAATTAGTCGGGCTGCTAGAACCAGACGGCACCGTCTTAGAAATCAACCAAACAGCCATGACAGTCGCCGGACTCGGGCGCGAAGACTTCGTGGGCACGCAGTTTGCCGACAATCTGTGGTGGCAGATTTCCCCAGAATCCAAGCAAAAAATCGAAGCTGCGATCGCCTCAGCAGCCGCCGGCGAATTTGTCCGCTACGAAGCCGACGTGCTGGTTGCTGGAGGTGCTGTAATGACTGTGGACTTCTCCCTCAAGCCGATCGTAGACGACAACGGCAAAATCGTGCTGCTGATTCCAGAAGGCCGCGACATCAGCGATCGCAAAGCCCTAGAACGAGAATTAGTTTTGCGTCAATCCCGCTTTGACGCATTTTTTGCAGCCGCCCCGGCCGCCATGTTTATCTTTGACGACCAACTGCGCTTCGTGCAAGCCAACGAGAAATTAGCCGAAACTACCGGCCCGTCAGTTGCCGAACACCTCGGGAAGACTCTCAGGGAAGTTATACCCGAAATGGTTGATACCCTAGAGCCGATATTGCAGCAGGTTCTCGCCACCAACCAACCGTTTTTAAACGTTGAGGTGTCGGGAACAACTCTCAAGCAACCGGGTGTTATCCGAGATTGGCTGACTTCTTACTTTCCTTTGGCCGGAGAGGACGGCAAACCGATGGGTGTCGGCGGTGTGGCGATCGAAATTACCGATCGCAAAATAGCCGAAGCAGAGCGCGATCGGTTTTTCACCCTCTCCCTCGACTTGCTTTGCATCGCCGATTTTCAAGGCAAATTCAAGCGCCTCAATCCCGCTTGGGCAAAAACCCTCGGCTACACCGTAGAAGAACTGCAAGAGCAATCTTTTATCGATTTCGTCCATCCCGAAGACTGCGAACAAACTTTAGCAGAAATGGCAAAAATAGCTAGCGGAGCCGAAACAATCGCTTTTGAAAACCGCTACCGGTGCAAAGACGGTTCCTACAAATGGCTGTCGTGGAAGTCGCGACCGCTACTAGAAGAAAAGATCATGTATGCAGTCGCTCGCGACATTACCCAAAGCAAACAAACAATTACTCAACTGCAAGCAACAACAGCCCAATTAGCCCGTTCCGAAGACGAATTTAGAGGCCAAAGCAATCTTTTGCAACTGTTAATTGACAGCATTAGCGACGGCGTAGTTGCTGCCGACGAAAATGGCAATTTTGTTTTATTCAACCCCGCAGCCGAAAATATCTTTGGCTTGGGTTCGACAGATACTCTCCCCGACGAGTGGTCTGGAAAATACGGCTTATTTTTGGCCGATACCGTCACTCCCTATCCCGCAGCCGACATACCTTTAGCGCGCGCAATTCGAGGAGAATCAGTACGCGAAGTAGATGTTTTCACCCGCCACGCAGCCCAACCGGAGGGCCTGTGGATAAAAATTAGCGGCAGCCCGCTCAAAGACGAAACGGGGGCGATCAAAGGCGGCGTAGTCGTTTGCCGCAACGTCACCCAAGAAAGAGCATCCCAGCAGCAGATGCAGCAGTTGGCCCAGACACAGGAACGCTTGCTGCAAGAACTCAAAACGCGGCAAAATGCTCTGGACGAATCGGCGATCGTCAGCGAAACTGACATCAAAGGTCTGATTACCTACGCCAACGACAGATTCGCTCAAATCTCCGGTTACAGCATGGGAGAACTGCTGCACCGCGACCACCGCATCGTCAATTCCGGCTACCATCCCAAATCATTTTTTGAAGAAATGTGGGTGACACTTTCTCGCGGTTTGGTGTGGAAAGGGGAAATCAAAAATCGGTCTAAAAATGGCTCATTTTATTGGGTAGATTCGACGATCGCCCCCATCTTCGATACCAGCGGCACAATAGTCAAATATATCGCCATCCGCTTTGACATCACCGAGCGCAAAGAGGCAGAAGAACGACTAGGAAAATTGGCAGCAGAACGTAAAGCTGAAGCTGATTCTCTGACTCAGCAAGTCCTTAAATTGTTGGGAGAAATTAAAGGCGCGGCTCAAGGCGACTTGACAGTCAGGGCGGAAGTGACTAACGACGTTTTAGGTGCTGTAGCCGACTCTTTCAACTTCTTAATCGGTTCTCTGCGGAAAGTGGTAACGGGAATTCAAACTTTAGCCGAACAGGTAACATCTGCCACCGACGAGTCAATTAACAATACCAGTCAACTCACCCAACAGGCAGAAATTCAAGCAGCAAAAATATCTGCCATCATGCGCGAAATCGAGCGGATTGTGAATTCGATCCGCGACGTGCGAGATGTTTCGGTGCGCGCTGAAACAGTCGCCCAGCAGTCTTCTCAAACGGCTGAAGTCGGCGGTATGGCGGTCGATCGAGCTGTCGAAGGCATTAACGGGCTCCGGTTGACGATCGCCTCTACCTCGAAAATGATGAAGCGTTTGGGCGAATCTTCGCAGCAAATTGGCAAAATTGTGACTTCGATTTCTCAACTTGCTTCGCAAACTAATTTATTAGCTCTGAATGCTACTATTGAGGCGGCGCGCGCCGGCGAACAAGGTTTAGGCTTTGCAGTTGTTGCCGAAGAAGTGCGGAAATTAGCAGAAAGATCCGCCGGCGCTACGGAGGAAATCTCCGAAATTGTCGGTACAATTCAAGAAGAAATCAGCCGCGTGATGAAGGCCATGGAATCGGGGACGCTGGAGGTAGTGGAAGGCACTAAGCTGGCAAGCGAAGCTAAAACTCACCTCAATGCCATTATCGAAGTTAGTCGAGAAATGAATGCTTTGGTGCAGAATATTACGATCGCATCTGCCAAGCAAACTGTTTCGGCTGAGGGAATTGCTAACAGTATGCAGCAAGTCAACGAGATTGCTAATACGACTGCACAAAAAGGTGCGGATGTCAAAGCATCTTTGGACGAGCTGTCTGGTTCTCTGGGCCAATTGCAAAAGTCGGTGGCGAATTTCCGCAGTTAGTCAGTTGACAGTTGTCAGTTGACGGTTGTCAGTTGTCAGTTGACGGTTGTCAGTTGTCAGTTGTCAGTTGACAGTTGACAGTTGACAGTTGTCAGTTGACAGTTGACGGTTGACAGTTGTCAGTTGACGGTTGTCAGATTAGATAATTCGGCGATTGAAATCGCTACTAAACAAACGAAGTCCACTGCTAGCGGACTAAGAATGCCGGATTTATTATTGATAATCGTAAACCCGCCCCTAAAATAATTACAGTCAATTAACCTGACATCATATAAAAAAAAACTGCCAACAGACAACAGTCAACAGTCAACAGTCAACAGACAACCGACTAATATGAATGATGACGATTTAAACGAATTAATAGATGCTTTTACCGCAGAATGCGAAGAGTTTCTCCAGTCAATGGAGACGAATCTGCTGGCGATGGAATCTGCGGGTTTGAAAGAGCGACAAGCGGCAGTTAAAGAAATGTTTCGGGCGTCTCACTCGATTAAAGGTGCGGGTTCGATGTTGGGCTTTCAAAACGTGTCTGTCGCAGCTCACACGCTGGAGGACTGTTTTGTCATTTTGCGCGATCGCACAGACTTGTCGGCTCTGGAACCGACTACTGTGAGTGTTTTGCTGCAAGGGGTGGATGCTCTCAAAAAGATTACGATCGAATCAGTTCAACACTCCGATGTCACAACTCCCGATCAAACGGAAAACTTGGAGGCGATCGCCCAAATTCACGCTCAGTTCGAGGCCAAGTACGGCAAGGCAGAACCGCCGCCAGTCCCCGCAGTCAGCCAATCGACCGCCCCGGAAACCCTGAAACAGATTTTTGAGCACCAAGTGCCGGCACTCTTCAATCGCCTAGAAACCGAGCTTTCCCAAGCTTCCGAGGCAGATTTGGCAACAAGCGTCACCGCCCTCAACCAGGTTTACTACCAACTCTCTGGTTTGGCTGGAATGCTGCAATTGCCGGATTTTGGGAAAGTCGCTGAACCCCTCAGAGATTTGATCGACTCTCCAGACTTGACTCTACAACGGTTGCAATCCGAGGGTTGGGCGATCGCCCAAAACTTGCAAACCGCACGCCAACAAATATTGGAAGGAAGGGCGATCGACATCCCCG
>JARCMA010000344.1 GCA_030248405.1 Microcoleus sp. MP8IB2.171 | reverse complement strand
GGCTATGTGGTGTTTGCCTGAAGTCAATATTCAGTTGACTTCAGGTAATTCTGTTCGAGCAAATTAATTAAAATCCAAGTCGGGAGGAATTTTTCATGTCTATTCGTCTTTATGTTGGCAATCTACCGAAGGAACTCGATCGCCTAGAATTGCAAGAAGTTTTTGCACCGGAGGGCGAATCTGTTACCACCAAGGTAATTACGGATCGCAAAACTGGTAAATGCAGAGGATTTGGTTTTGTGACGGTGCTAACCGACGAACAAGCCGACCAAGTTATTGAGAAGTACAATGGCTTGATGTTCAAAGAAAACCCGCTGAAAATAGAGAAGGCATTGCCCCGCTCTAAGGGTAAATCTGAGAAGGGCGAAGACGATCAGCAGCAGTCGCAGCAGTCACCGCAGTTGGTGTCGGCGTCGGCGTCTGTGCCAATGCCTGTGCCTGCGCCGCAGCAACAGCAGCGCTCGGCTCCTCCTACCCAAGGTGGAGGCGGTTCCAGCAAAAGCAATCGCCGTCGGGGTGACAACAACAAGTCTCGCCGCAATCAGTCAGCAGCAACGGTGTCGAGCGCTGATTCCGGCTCGGTGCAGCCAGATCCGCGCTGGGCGAGTGCTCTGGAAGAACTCAAGCAAAGATTGGTGGAAGCTCAGACTACTAATTAGTCGCCAATGGCAGCTAATTGCTGCTGTCTCTCGACTGTGGTTGACTGAATGTATCTGGAAGTGCGATCGAGAATCGGTCAAAAAACCCTGTTCTCGATCGCACTCTTTTATGGTCAAAAACCTCTAATATCTAGCAGTGCGGTAAAATAAGCGCGATCGGGCAAGTAGTGAGGATTTAAGTCCTCCCTAGAAACCAGTTTGATTTTGGTCGATCGACCGGACACGATGTAATATCCTGAGAATGCTTGGAAAAAAACCCGGTTTCTCTGAAAATATAGGGTTGAGCAGCGAGACATCTAGAAAGAAACCAGGTTTTTCGCCGTCTAAACAAGTCCTCTTTATTCGATCGGCCCGAATTCGATTGTCTCAATAAACTCAAAAATCTTGTTCATAATTCCCTCAACTTCAGACTCCAGGGAACCCAATTCATCCCCCTCCTGATAAATGCGCTGACAGCTTACCGTGTAGCAAAAATCGTCAGCAATAAAAGCCATAAGTCCCCGGTAAGCATCCAACCGAGTCAGAGGGCCCTCGTTTTCTTGTACGCTGATAGTTGCACCTGCAGGCAAATCTAAAACCACGAAATAAGCTTCTTCATCTTCTAAATATTCTGCGTGGAGTAACTTAGAATTGGCAACATTAGCAAGAATTGCCTGAGAAACAAAATTGTCGAGAAAAGACTTGAGATAACCTTCCTCGCCAACCGACTCGATTGTTTCTTCAACTTCACCAGCAACAGGGAAATAATCAATTTTCAGCAAAACGCCAAAGTCGTCTGAAAATGCGACACAGCTTTCTTGCTCATCAATTTTACCACCTCGTTGATCGTCAACTGGAATGGGAACGCTAAAATTGCCTTCAGGAGATACGTACCATGCCGCATCGAAATCAGACTCTTCGCCCTCTACTTCCGAGTAAGCAGCAATTACATCCTCAATAATTTCCGCAGATTCCTCATCTTCCACACCTAATGCTTGCTGGAATTCTTGGAGAAAAGCCTCGTGCTTCTGGGATATTTCGCCATCTGCGACAAACATTGCGGCGGTTATTGCAAAAGTATCCAAAACTAACTCATCTGGCATAGATTCCCAAGCAGTATTAAATAATGCTCCTAAACCATCTTGGGCAACAATACCGGCGAGTCTTTGAAACATTGCTGACATATCATCTTCCGAGTATTCAGCAAATATTTCTGATTCCCAAAGTATGCTTTCTAAGATATCAGCATCCGTATCAGGGGAATTTGCCTCCGCTGCGACAAGTGCTACCGCTGCTACGGATTCTTCTAAAGTCAAGCTTGCTTCGGATTGGTCTTCTGAATTGAATATTTTATCAAACTTGCCCACAGGTTTTGCCCCGCTAGTGTTTAGTTGTGCTATTCATAGCAAATTTATGACATAAAAAGATAGTAGTCAGGGATACATTTACTTTTTGCAAAATCCCGCCAGTCAATGTAGGGTGCGTCTAGCCTTACACCTTACCACTCGTGAATATCAAATCTCCAATTAATTTACCAAGGACTGCCAATGATTGTGAATCCGGCCCAAAACTTCGGGTGAGAGAAATCTGCATTTGCTACTTTTGTGGCTTGATTAATGTCGATCGCGCCTTGAGTTCCCCGCAATTGACCGTTTTTAATTAAAATTTGTTTGTGGATCATTGCCAGTTGAGCTTTTCTGAGCGCTTCAGCTTTAATTGGGGCCGATCGCAAATTGCCATAAAACTCAGTCATCAGTCCTAAAGTGCCGATATCATTAACTTTCCACAAACTTGCCAAAGCTGATTTTACACCGCTGCGGACGGCAAGTCCAGCAAAACCCATTTCTGCTGCTGTACTGTCACCGATCGCAGTTTCGCACGCACTCAGCACCAATAACTCGACTTGTCGGCGATGGTACCACTTCGCCAACCGAAATTGATCCAGCGGTAAAGACGTTCTCCAAAAGTCAATCTCAGCTTCCCTGCGCCCGTATTTATTTTGCGGAAAACTGGCGTGAGTAGCCAAGTGAACAATATCAAATGTCTGTTGCTGCCGCTGTTTGGTGAGATTTTCCAGGGTAAATTCTTGATTGAGAAAAGAAACGCCAGGCCACAAAGGCAATTCGGCAGGATTTTGGGTGTTGCTTTTGGTACCGGCGATCGCAGCTAATTCGATCGGCACTGCAGGCAAAGCAGGTTTATTAGTATGGGGAAATTCCGAAGCACCCATTGCCAAAACTTGCGCGTTTTTCAAACTTTGATAACTCGTGCTAGTCAAGCTGACACTGGGAATTGAGCCGAGGCTGTACTTTTCTACTAAAAATTGCTGGCCGTCGTGCAAAGCAGCTAGCGGCAACTGGCGCAAACCCGCATCGAAAGAAAACACTAGAGTATCGATATTTAACGCTTCTATATCTGAACTAATCGGCGCAATTAACCACTGGTAAAGTTTCTGAGCGCTTGCCAAATATCTTACATCTGCTGAATCATTTGGTTTAGCCAAAAAGCGGTGAAACTCTGCCACAGTTGCTAGCAAATCTTTGCTCTCGACAGGGATGTTTCTGAGAATCGGAGGGCCGTCGGGAACTACTAACACTAGGGATAATTCTTTGAGCCGGACGATCGCGTAAACAATTACAGCTTGCTTCCCAGTTTCCTCCTTAATTGTTTTCAGAGTTTCTCTCAGATATTGAACGTTGATTTTTTTATCCGTGAAATCTTCCCCATAATAATTTTCGTAGTCTTGTTCAAATAGCTGGTCAATTAGAGCAATAGCATCGTTAGCATTGTTTTGGTCTAAAGTTTGTTCGACGAGCGACCTGCTAATTTGTGAGGGAAAGATATTTGGGATATCTGCGGGTGCGGGATTTTCTGCGATCGGAGGGGGAG
>JARCMA010000343.1 GCA_030248405.1 Microcoleus sp. MP8IB2.171 | reverse complement strand
GAGTCAGATTATTGGGCGGGGCAATCTTCAACTCGCTGGGCTTTCATCCCCCACTAAGCGGGTACGCTATAGTGGGGGAATTCCCGTCTGTCTTGTTAAAAATGAGGAATCCCATTTTTAATTTGTTAACGCCAACATTGGGAATTATCCCATGCCCAATTCCCTATTATCAATTCCCAATTTCCTATTTCGTTTTCACCTGACGAGCCATTTCCCGGAAATTGTTCATGCTGGGGCCAGGGCTCCGACGACTTCCAGTTGGTGTCGGCATTAAATTATTAGGAGCAAAAGTCCGAATTGGTTCAGCTTGACTCGGCACTTTCCCGTTAGTTGCTGCCGCTGCAGGTACCTTTACGGGTTCCTGAATATTAGCAGGAACGCTAGCGACTGGTTCCTTTTCTTTCTTAGACTTTTTCTCTACCTTAGCCTTCTTAGCAGGTTCAGACTTCTCAGACTTCTCAGACTTTTCAGACTTAACAGACTCAACTTTTGCCGGTGCGATCGCAACAGGTTCAGCCTTCGCAGGCGCAACTTTTGCTGGTTCCTTAGCTCCCGATTCGCCCAAATCTAGGAAATATTCAGACTTTTTCAAGCCCAACAGTCTGCCGAAAAAGCCGAAAATACCGCCGAAGAAATTTTTGATAAAACCAAACATTAGACTTACTCCTTTTGTTCTTTTAGAGAAATTTGTACAAGCTTGTCAACAAGGTTAGATTACGAGCTAGGGCAACCTTTGTCTACATTTCTTAATCAAAATTTACATTTGGCTGTATTTAAAGCAAATTTTAAGTATAAATACTAGCCCTGCTTTGCACTTATTTACAAGTATCTCAGAATTTGTTAGCGATTCCCACTAATTGTCGATCGTACCTCGATCCGATTCGCTAGCTGTCCTAGTAGGGGTCAAACTCTTTAGGGGAGTAATCTATGCTTTAATCACCAAGCAATTTTCTTTTCAAATGAACAGTTCGCTCGATCGCAATCCCGTCATCCTCATACACGGCATCTGGGACACAAAGATTATTTTCAGCAAAATGTCCGCCCGCCTCACCCAACTTGGATGGTGTGTCCACAGCCTCAACCTCACCCCCAACGACGGCAGCCTAGGGATCGACTTACTAGCCAAGCAACTCGCAGACTACATCTCTGAAACCTTCGATCCAGAACAGCCTTTAGACATAGTAGGCTACAGCATGGGCGGCATCGTCAGTCGCTACTACGTCCAGCGACTCGGAGGAATCAACCGCGTACAGCGTTTCATCACCCTATCTTCCCCTCACAACGGCACCCTCACCGCCTATTCCCTACGCCTACCAGGATACCTGGATATGCGCCCCGATAGTGGCTTGCTGCGCGATTTGAATCAAGATGTGACCATGCTCAAACGCATAAACTTTACATCAATGTGGACGCCATTTGACATAATGATTGTACCGGCGAACAGCTCCCAAATGCCAATAGGTAAAGAAGTTAAAGTCAACGTTTTGCTGCACCGCCAAATGGTGACAGAACCCCAAAGTATTAACGCATTAGTTGAAGAACTAAAAGCACCTATTACCAATAAAATTCCCACTTAAAAATGAATAGCAATTTCCGCCGCAACCCAGTCTTGCTAATTCACGGAATCTTCCGAAAATCGGGAATTTTTTACAAAATGTCTGCCTACCTCACCCAACTCGGATGGTCAGTATACACCATCAATCTCTCGCCCCATTGGGGCAACGCCAGCATAGACGAATTAGCCCAACAAATAGCAGATTATATAGACAAAACCTTTGCGCCCGAACAACATCTAGATATAGTAGGATTGAGCATGGGCGGTTTAGTAACTCGCTACTACCTGCAAAGGTTAGGTGGCATTAACCGAGTGCAGCGCTTTATTGCGATATCTTCTCCTCACAGCGGTACTTGGATGGCTTACACTCTCTGGGGAAAAGGATGCATCCAAATGCGTCCTGGCAGTGCTTTTCTGGAAGATTTAAATCGAGATGCTGCCTTGTTGGAAAAGCTCAATTTTACTTCGATTTGGACAGATTGGGATTTCATTATCGTACCCGCTTCTAGTTCCCAAATATCTGCTGCCAAAGAAGTATAATTGTCCGTATTCGCCCATGCCATGATGGCGAGGCATTCAAGCAGTTTAAAAGCGGTCGCTGAATCACTTTCAGAACCATTGAAACATCATAATTAACTTGTGGCGACTATCATTTGTACGGTGCGTCAGCATACAGATGCTCAATGACATACCAAATAACTCTCTGCTGACGCACCCTACTAGCTGTCAACTGTCAACTGTCAACTGTCAACTGTCAACTGTATCGCCAACTTCAGCGTATTCGCTGCGACCAAAAATTGCTTCAGCTTCACAATAATACTTGAACTCAAGTATATTGTGGAAAGGGTCTTCTAAGAAGAAAGTACGGTGTTCTGTAGGCAAACCGACAAATCTCCGTCTAGGTTCTTGATAGAAATTTAAGTTGTTTTGCTGGGCTTTTTCTAGCAACGCTTCCCAGTCAGCTTCGGAAGTAAAAATTAACCCAAAATGCCGGGGATAGATGCCTCGCTGAGGCGTCAAAGGTTCGCGGCTGAGGTGGGCGACAATTTGATGGCCACACAAACCCATAATCGCAGAATTCGGCGATTCGCGACCTAGTTCGCAGCCCAGCCCGTCTACATAGAACGCTTTTGTTTGGGCAATATTGGTCACGGGGAAGGCAAGATGAAATAAGACTTTGCTCATGGAGGTACTAATGCAGAATTCAGAATTGTTCTTTAATTATTTATCTTGGTCTAATCCTTGGTTGGTGGCGATCGCCCTGAATACATTTTTACTCGCGATCGCCACCATTGCTCCTAAAAAATTGCTCACTCCCGCTGGCCAATTTCACGGCTGGGTATTGGGCGTCCTCATCTGGGGCTGTTTGGGATGGCAAGGCTATGCTGTGGTGATGTTTTACTTTCTTGTCGGATCGGGAGTTACCCGCATCGGCAAAGCGCAAAAAGAAGCAGAAGG
The DNA here is from genome assembly GCA_030248405.1 of Microcoleus sp. MP8IB2.171. Classification (GTDB taxonomy): domain Bacteria; phylum Cyanobacteriota; class Cyanobacteriia; order Cyanobacteriales; family Microcoleaceae; genus Microcoleus. The sequence continues at coordinate 1,914 of JARCMA010000343.1, read as the reverse complement.
CATAGCCGAAAAGCGTTCAGGCGCCAGAGGCCCAGAAAACGTCTGGGGTTCTGCTTTAACCGCCACTCTTTGCGCTTTGGGAGTTTTGGCATTATCTATTTTAGGAGATACAGGCAAGATGCCTGTGCCACAAAATGCTATTTCCCTGTTATTGCTGGGTTATGCGGCGAGTTTTTGCACCAAACTTTCCGATACCAGCGCCAGCGAAATCGGCAAAGCTTACGGTTCGCGGACTTTTTTGATTACCAGCTTGCAGCCTGTACCTAGGGGTACGGAAGGGGCCGTAAGTTTGGAAGGAACGATCGCAGGTATTGTCGGCTCAATTCTGATTGCGCTTTTGAGTTGGGCCGTCGGTTTAATAGACTTGACAGGAATTGTTTTTTGTGTTATTGCAGCTTTTATTGCCACGAACATCGAGAGTGTGATTGGGGCGACGGTGCAATCAAAGTTTGAGTGGCTGACCAACGAGGTAGTAAATTTTTTCAATACACTCATAGGAGCGATCGCAGCGATCGTTTTAGCGGCGACCTGGAGAGCTTTTTTAGCTTAGTTAATCCTGGACTAATTCGCGACCCAAGAAACCGGGTTTTTTACGATCCTTCAAGGCATTAACGCAGTATTTTTAGATAAAAACCCGGTTTCTGCCTCCCGGGCTATTAGCTATTAATCATTAGTGATTAGTTTCAAGCAATCAACTCATGACTAATGATTAATAACTAATCAAACTAAGCGTCGTCTTGCGGCCCAAACACCATTTGTACAATCATCGTCGGTTCGCCCCGCTTGTGATAGCGATCGGCCCAATTGCGAATAATTTCATCTAATTCCTCCAGGGCTTGGTCGAGCCGTTCCGGCGGAATATCCAGAGTCTCCATAATTCGCATCACCTTCGGTTGTTTTTCCGCCCAATCCTTCATCAGTCGGAAATATCTAGCCGTATCCTCAACCATAGTAAATGTCCGCTCTTCCTGCTCTGCCGGAGAGTAAGTAGCGCGGCTGAGGGCATAAAACGGCATTCCCCAAGGAGAATCAATGCGAGTCACTGTCCCAGAATAAATCAAGCGTCGCTTAATGTGTTCTGCTAGAGCTTCGCTCAAAGGCATTCGCCTTTCTGGAGACATATCTTCTTGCGATCGCCTGTGCAGAAACTCGATCAACTCCATAAACTGAAAAGAATTTATCAGTTGAGCGTCTGGCGGATTCGGAGGAATCTTGCCTTCGAGATATTTTTTTTCATCTACAGTCAAATTGTTTCCCGGAATGCGAGGGCGTCCCGGCATCCAACCATACTGTTCCAACCAGACATAAGGAAACTGAATCAAATACCTAGGTTCTTGCGAACCCAACATTTTCAGCAATTTTCCCTGAGTCAGAGCTTCCCGGACTTCTTCAACAATCACCTTCACCCGTTTAGGCTCAATGTGATGCAAGTGTCCGGTCATCCGCAGGTTGTTGTCCTGCTCCATATAAGTCATATAAATGGCACACTTAGCCGCCGTTGCGGCCGCGTCTAGAAACGCCCCGTGCCTGTGCCCACTGGTTCTCATGGCGCTAAACGCCAGATATAGCATGATCTGATCCATTGCACTAGGGCTGAGGCTTTTGACCAGATCCAAAGAGTCATTTTTCATCACTATCCCCGAAATAGCCAAATTAGGAGGCATTTTCTCATCCTCCATTAAATTATTGCGAGAGCGCCGAATCAAGCATAGCCGACTGTCGCCGGAAAGCTTGCCAGCTACCCTAATATTCAGGTTAGTTAATTTCCCTGAGGTAACAGGGGCATGGGCTTAAAGGCTATCCACACCGCATAAGTGGTTCTTATTGGTGGCCAATTTAAGTAGATTGCTGCACCCTCTGCGCTGACTGTTTACCTATATATAAGTTAGTTATCGCACGTTTATTATAGTGCAG
>JARCMA010000342.1 GCA_030248405.1 Microcoleus sp. MP8IB2.171 | reverse complement strand
TCCGCGTCTAGCGGCGGCGTGACAGCACGTTTTGGCGATGTGTGGCACGGCCCGGAACGTCCGTATTTGCGATCGATCGTCGATTCCCCCAAGAACGTCTGGGATTTGTCAAAGCAGAGTTTGTCTGATGAAAACAACTTCCGCCGCTTTATCAGTTTGGAAAAAGGGTTTAATGAGGAAAAACAAGACACGTTTCGGTGGCGCGAACCAGCTTCTTTGACGGCGATTGGTGGATTTCTCAAACAGTATCTTCAGAAGAAACAGCACCCGCTGGCTAATTTTAAAACTGTCACTCAGGTGCAAGTGGTGGAAAGGTCGCCCGCCGGTCGAGTTTTGCAAATGAAGGTTCAAACTGACTTGGGCCCAATTGATATCGACAAAGACGAGATTCGCAATGCTTTTTACCCGCCGATTAGCACGCTTTTTTACCTAGAACCTATTTACAATCCAGACAAAACTCTCAACGGTTATGCTTTTGTCGGAGGCGGTTTCGGGCACGGCGTGGGAATGAGTCAGACTGGCTCTTACAATTTAGCTAATTTGGGCTGGAGTGGCGATCGAATTCTGGGCTTTTATTTTCCCGGCACTCAAGTTGTGCCGCTCAGCGATAACATTACATTTTGGCGCGAATAGTCGATTAAGAGTCGGCGTAGAATCGGCGATTGAAATCGCGTCTAGACAAACGAAGTCCGCCTCCGCGGACTGAAGAACATAACGTAATACTAACCGTCTTTTCTTCAACCCGCACCAGACGGGTTTTGTTTGTCTAGACGCGGTTTCAACCGTACGTCCAACCTTCAACCCGCGGAGGCGGGTTTTGTCTGTGTAGACGCGGTTTCAACCGCCGTCTTTAACACAGAAACCCGGTTTCTTAACATAATTGAGCTATTTCAGCTTAATTCCGAAAACAAGAAACCGAGTTTCTTCGGGTATCACGCAGAGCGTCCTTTCTTAGTAGAGCGCTTCTTCTTGGTGAGTTTCGATCGTACAGTCAGACTTGGGATAGGCGACGCAGGTGAGGACAAATCCGGCCTCGATTTGGTCATCGTCCAAGAAAGATTGGTCGGATTGGTCAACTTCGCCTTTGGTGATTTTGCCGGCGCAGGTGGAGCAAGCTCCAGCGCGGCAAGAGTAGGGGAGGTCGAGTCCTGCTTCTTCAGCAGCATCAAGAATGTAAGTATCGTCATCAACGTCAATGGTCTGGTTAATTCCTTCGGCTTCGCTGATGAGGGTAACTTTGTAAGTTGCCATGCACTAAATCCTCTCAAAAATTCAACAAGATTGATAATTTTTCCTAATGCAACCTTCAAGGCTCTATTAGCTTTGAGGTTAGGTGTTAGGTTCGTTCCCTCTATGATAGTAGGGGATAGAAGGGAGGTTGACACACTTATTTACAAAACATTTGAATGGGATTAGTTATAACTTTTTCTAATTTCATCTTGATTACTTATACCTATCTTGGGTTCAGCCTGTGATACTGTTGCCGCAAGACTTGCGCTAAATAATCCGGTTTCTAGGAAAAATCCTGTTTTGAGCCCTACAGCACAAAAACCGGGTTGTTGGCATGCGGTGTGTCGATCGAGTTTCAGCAAGACTTGCTGCAAGGCAAGTCCCAGCAGGCGGTGAAATGTATAGTTAGATCGCATCAAGACTGGGGTGTTGAAGGCTCGATCGAATAAATCGCACCACAACCACAGCTTAAAATCGGGCGACAGAACCCTAAAGCCCTGCAGCGCAAGTCTGTAACTATCTAAAATCTTAAATCTCAAATCCCATGACTAATATTGATACTCGCTTTGGTTTTTCGGTTAATTCTCCAATTCGCGTCGGGATTGTGGGTACTGGTTTTGCTGCTAAGTTGAGGGCCGAGACAATTCAAGCTGATGGGCGATCAAACTTGGTAGCGGTTGCGGGCCACACCCCGGAGAAAACCGCAGCATTTTGTCAAGGGTTCGGGGCAGAAGCTGCGGTTTCGTGGCGCAAGCTGGTAGAAAGAAACGATTTAGATTTGGTGATTGTCTGTACGGTGAACCGGGATCACGGGGCGATCGTCCTGGCCGCGCTAGAAAATGACAAGCACGTTGTGGTGGAATATCCTCTATCTTTAGACGTATCTGAAGCAGAAAGGGCGATCGAACTTGCCGCCCAAAAGCAAAAACTCCTCCACATCGAACACATCGAACTGTTAGGCGGTTTGCACTCCTCAATCAAAGAATCTTTGCCCTTAATCGGTAAAGTTTTTTACGCCCGCTACATTACTATGACTCCTCAACATCCAGCGCCGCAGCGGTGGACTTATCAACATTCCCTCTTTGGGTTTCCGTTAGTTGGTGCAATTTCGCGACTGCACCGATTTACTGATTTGTTCGGGGAAGTGGCAAGCGTTAACTGTCAAGCTCAATTTTGGGACAGTCAGCCGGATTTCTACAAAGCTTGTTTGTGCAATGCACAGTTGCGCTTTGCCAATGGCCTTGTCGCTGAAGCTGTTTATGGAAAAGGAGAGACTTTTTGGCAGTCGGAAAACATTTTCACCATCTACGGAGAAGCAGGAACGCTGGTTTTTACTCCAGAATCCGGTCAATTAATTCAGGGAGAAAATCGGCGCAACATCAAAGTAGGAACGCGACGCGGTTTGTTTGCCAAAGACACCGATATGGTGTTGGAATATTTGTCAAACGGTACGCCTTTGTACGTGAATACTGCCAGTAGTTTGTACGCTTTGAAGGTGGCAGATGCTGCGAGGCGATCGAGTGAAACTAGGCAAACTATCGCCCTTAACAATTCATGAAAAACTAGCCAACAGGAGGTTGTTTAATTTGGGAAAAAATCCAATATAACTGAGATGTTGCACCATTCTCAATTACCTAAGCTGTTCGGCATTTAAATTGTCTGTCAACAAACAATCAAACTCTCATGGGGAGTAGGGGTTGGGCGTCCCGCCCGCCTCGAATATGCAATTTAAATGCGCGACAGCTTATAGCACAATCTGTTTTTTTTAGCACTAACTGAACCGTATTGAGATATCACCAGCTTTGAGGCGTTATTTCGGTTGGGAATTTTCAAAGATTAATGAAAAAGTGATATGCTCAATTAGCCCCCAGGCTGTGAACGCGACAATTCCGTTATCTATCTTTCCCAATTTCCCGAAATACTCCCGACTCACATAATCTGTGCTTCTTCCTTTATTTTGCTATCGGGTTTCATCAAAAATTACCAACATTTTTCTGTTTTTCAAGGCTGGCAAAGTGAAAGATAGTCATTGATTCCTTAATTGTTTATCTTGCCAGGGAGATTTAGTTAAAAATTGATGTAAAGATTATTCATTAGCTAATCCAAATACTTCGGCAATAGCGGGTAAAGTTTTACCTTCGATTGAGGAGAGCATTCCTAAGTGTAGTTGCTCCAAAGCCTCAAAACTCCTAATATCTGAAAACAAATTTTTCTAAGAGGCACAATATTTATCGATAAAATTGATGGTGGGTCGATCTCAGCGGGCTTTATCCAGCGACAGCAACTTGGTTTGGATCATTTTAGGCTATTATACTCCCATCCAAATGAGAGAAGAGCGTTAGGGAAGGGGCTCGGAAATGGAAGATGAGATCAATAGACATCTTGCAAAAATCCTTTTCATCAATTGATGGGACGGGCTCTCCGGCCCATCCCACAAGAAAAAATAACTCTTGTGGGATGGGCCGGAGAGCCCGTCCTAATTATTTTTGCAAGAGGTCTAATAGTGGTATAAAAGTAATGATGGCGATGGAGCTCGCCGAAACCGCCCTTCGTTATTAATAATCTTCATAACGTTTAAAAGGCTGATGGCTCCTACTGTTCCGACTTGTGGCGGAAGGGTAGGATGGTGCGGATGCCTCGATCGATCTTTCCCCTACAAGTCACCTTCATCCATTCAGCTTCAAGGTGGCGTGATGTTAGAAAGTATGATCTGGATTTTATTAATGGGCTTTTTTGTCGGGCAGATTGCTCGACGGCTGAAAGCTCCAGCACTCGTAGGTATGGTGCTGGTGGGCATTTTATTAGGCCCGCAACTGGGGAATGTCATTAGCCCAGAGGTTTTGGGCGCAGCGAATTCCCTTCGCACCATTGCCGTGATGGTGATTTTGATGAAAGCGGGGTTAGGACTCGATCGCGAAAAGCTATCCCAACAGGGAACCGTGGCGCTGCGATTAGGCTTTCTGCCTGCGGCTTGCGAGGCCATCGCCATTGCTGTCGCTGCGATGTGGCTACTTCAGTTTGATTTTTTGACGGGGCTACTGCTAGGCTGCATCATTGGCGCGGAATCTCCAGCAGTAATTGTTCCCGGAATGCTGCGGTTAAAAAGTTTAGGTTGGGGAGTAAAAAAAGGAATTCCCGATGCGATTCTGACGGGAAGTGCCTTGTCAGATGTATTGCTGTTGCTGGTGTTTAGCCTACTGCTAGCGTTTCTGTCCCAAGGGAAAGCTACAGCCATTACCTTACTGGGAGGAATCACCCTCAGCCCTCTGCAATTGCTGCCATTTCAAATCATCATCCAAATTACCTTGGGGGTGCTTTTGGGATGGGTAACTGCTCGAATTTTGGTGTCACTATTAGTCAAGCAAAACTGGACTCAAAGTGCGGTTCAGGACTCCCTAGTTGCTGCTGGCTTTGCCCTAGGGCTGGTAGTATCAGCCGAACATCTTCCGGTTTTCTCTGGCTATTTAGCTGTCATGGCGGCGGGGTTTTTCCTGATTGAGTTGGATGCGCCTTTAGCACGAAGATTGCGGGGTGGCTTTGACAGTTTGTGGACGATCGCCGAAATTATTTTGTTTGTGCTGCTGGGAGCGAGTATTCAACTTAATGTATTAGGCAATACCTTGCTGGTTGGTTTGTTGGTGTTGGCGATCGGGACTCTGATTGGGCGATCGCTCGGTTGGTATCTTTCCACTTTAGGTAGTAATTGGACTGGGAAAGAACGGCTGTTTTTGCTAGCAGGAAATTCCGCTAAGGCAACGGTACAGGCGGCGATAGGGGCGATTCCCCTAGCTCAGGGCATCGCTGGTGGCGAGACGATTTTGGCGATCGCAGCCCTCTCAATTTTAGTAACGGCTCCCTTGGGTGCTTGGGCAATTCCCACTTTTGCCCCCAAACTATTAGAAAAAGGCGAAGTTGACCCGACCAAAGTAGCTATTTCCGGTCGTCCAGTTTTTCTCGCAGCAGTAGACGCTTCCCCCCTAACAACAGATGTTTTAACTAAGACCGCAGACTTAGCTCGGCGCAGTGATGGGGATGTGATTGTTTTGTATGTAGATAATCTGGGATATAAAAGCACAAACTTACAATTACAACAACAAGCACAACGAATATTATCAGATATTCGCTATGAGTTCCTGAGTCTTTCTGGTACAGTTCCAGAGGAGATTATCCGCGTGGCGCAAGCTCGGCAAGTGACATATATTGCGATCGGAAAACGAGGGCATCAACCTTGGGAACAAGTGCTAGTAGGTTCAGTTTCTCAAGCCGTCTTAGAAACCAGTCCTATTCCTGTCATCTTGGTGGAATCTAGTTACAAGTAATACGAAATATGGGTTTTATATCCCAATACGGTTTACTTAAGACGATCCCCCCTAACCCCCCTTAAAAAAGGGGGGGACAAGAATGCCCTCAAAGTCCCCCTTCTTAAGGGGGATTTAGGG
>JARCMA010000341.1 GCA_030248405.1 Microcoleus sp. MP8IB2.171 | reverse complement strand
TAATGAAATTAAAGACTCGCCCAGCTATCAACAAAACCTCAAACATTCAAATCGCCTTCATGGCGACAGAAGCGCTGTGGAATAATAAATTGCGTACCAGTTTAACTATGCTGGGCGTAATTATTGGGATATCTTCGGTAATTGCCATTACATCGGTGGGACAGGGAGTACAAAAATCAACAGAAGAACAGTTAAAAGCTTTGGGTACAAATGTGCTGTTGGTGTTATCCGGTGCTTCTCGAACCGGCGGTGTTAGTCAGGGAAGCGGTTCTGCTACTACCCTTACTTGGGATGACGCTAGGGCGATCGGCAAACAAGCTCCCGCAGTCAAAGCAATTACCGCTTATTTGCAGCGCCAAGTGCAAATCGTTTACGGCGGACAAAATTCATTTACTGCGATTTTAGGAACAGATTTAAACTATCCAGATGTGAAGAACATTCAACCCCAACAAGGACGGTTTTTTAACGAGGATGAATTGAATGCTGCTGAGCCAGTAGTCGTCCTCGGTTCTAAGGTGCGGGACGAACTTTTTGGAGCCGGAGCTAATCCGCTATCCTCCGATATTCGCATTCAGGGAAACCGCTACAAGGTCATTGGAGTGATGGAAACCAAGGGTTCTGTAGGGGGAACCGATCAGGACGATCGAGTGTATATTCCCCTCAAAAATATGTCTTCGCGGATTGTGGGGAGAAATTCTTTAGCGGGGATTGCAATATCGGGTTTTTGGTTAGAAACTGCCGGCGAAGCGGATTTAGCGGATGCTCAATTTCAAGTGGAAAATATCATGCGCTTGCGCCACAATATTTATCCGCCACAACCGGATGATTTTCGAGTTGTCAATCAAGCTGAGATAGTTAATACTTTCAGCAATGTGATCGGTTTATTTACGGTTATGGTGGGAGCGATCGCCGGAATTTCTTTAGTAGTTGGCGGCATCGGTATTGCTAATATTATGTTGGTGTCTGTTGTGGAACGCACCAAGGAAATCGGGATTCGCAAAGCGGTAGGTGCTACTAATGCGGCAATTCTGATTCAATTTATGGCGGAATCTATTTTAGTGTCCACCGTGGGGGGAACGGCGGGTATTGGGTTGGGAATTGCGATCGCCTTTGGGGCCTCGACAGCGTTCAAATTTCCGTTTGTAGTTTCTGTATGGTCGATATCTGCCGGTTTTGGGCTATCTTTTACTGTAGGCTTATTGGCTGGAGTGCTACCGGCTCGGAATGCGGCTCGCTTAGATCCGATCGCAGCCTTGCGGAATGATTGAACTTAGTGAGGTTCGCCCCAGTTAAATTGAACAGTCCTGGACGCAAGTGTCACAATTATAGTCCTGGACGCACGAGTGGTCATAAACTGGGTTTGGTGGACGATCGGACTTCGTTGTAGGCCACAGATTCGCTAACGGGACTTAGACAAAAATAACCTCAAAAATGCCTGCAAACTAAGACAGGTAAAGGGTTTGAGCTTGAATTGGGATCGCTCCAGAACTGACAAGGGTTTCAGCTCTGACGCGGCATCAAACTCTTTCCCTTACCTAGACTGCGTTTCAGGTAGTTTAGGGGCTAGAAAATGTCTAAGTCTCATTAGAACTAATATACGTTAATTCAAATATAATAACAAACACCCCTTATCCAACACGCAATTTCCATGTTAGAAGCATTGGTATTGGCAACAGTATTTTGCGGATTTTTTGGTATCATCTTTAAAAAGAACCTGATCATGAAAATCGTCTGTATGGATGTGATGAGTACAGGAGTCATCGCCTACTATGTCGTGCTGGCATCGCGAGAGGGCTTGTTGACACCAATTATTTCAAAGGCTAAAAATGTTCCCTATGCCGATCCGGTTCCCCAGGCGGTGATCTTAACGGCGATCGTGATCGGCTTTTCGATTCAGGCATTAATGCTAGTCGGTGTAATGAAGCTGGCACGCGATAATCCGACATTGGAATGTAACCAAATTGAAATGAATAATACCCCATGAATACCCTGACGATCGCCTGGATTGCCTTTCCATTTTTTATCGGGTTTGTCATTTATTTGATTCCGAAGCTTGACAAGTATCTCGCAATATTAGGAGCAATTGTTTCTGCTGCTTTTGCATTCCAACTTTTTGTAATGCCGTCAGCGGTGACACTGGAATTACTCGATCATTTCAGTGTTACTCTGCTAGTCGATCGCCTGAGCGGTTACTTTATCTTAACCAATGCCCTAGTCACAGCAGCCGTTGTCCTCTACTGTTGGCCCACAGATAAGACGGCATTTTTTTATGCACAGATTCTGATGGTGCATGGTAGTCTGAATGCAGCCTTTGCTTCTACGGACTTTATCAGTTTATATGTGGGATTAGAAGTCAGCGGGATTGCATCTTTTTTGTTGATTTCCTATCCCCGTACTGACAGATCGATCTGGGTGGCTTTGCGCTATCTATTTATTAGCAACATAGCAATGTTGTTCTATCTAATCGGTGCCGTGCTGGTTTATCAGGCAAGTCATTCCTTTAGTTTTGCCGGATTGGCCAAAGCACCTCCAGAGGCGATCGCTCTGATATTTATGGGACTCTTAGTTAAAGGAGGCGTATTTGTATCTGGGTTGTGGCTGCCGTTAACTCACTCCGAATCAGACACACCAGTGTCGGCTTTGCTATCAGGCATTGTGGTCAAAGCCGGGGTATATCCCCTCGTGCGGTGCGCGCTGATGGTGGAGGAGGTGGCTCCCATAGTTCAGATTTTCGGAGTCGGAGCAGCGCTTATGGGCGTGTTTTATGCCATCTTTGAGAAGGATACTAAACGGATGCTGGCGTTTAGCACAATTTCGCAGTTAGGCTGGATTCTTGCTGTACCCGAAGTGGGCGGACTTTACGCGCTGGCGCACGGTTTGGTCAAATCGGCGCTATTCCTAATTGCTGGTGCTTTACCAAGTCGCAATTTTCAGGATCTCAAACAAAAGCCGATCGAACTAAAAATCTGGATTGCTCTAGTTATCGCTAGTTTGTCAATCTCTGGGTTTCCCTTTTTGGTTGGCTTTGGGGCGAAGATGTTGACGATAAAAAATTTGCTACCTTGGCAAACGATCGCGATGAATGTCGCAGCAGTGGGCACGGCAATCCTGTTTGCTAAATTCATCTTTCTACCCCGTGGTGGCACAGCCGAAGCAAAACCTGGTTTTTGGCCTCCGGTGTTGCTATTGTTGGGTGGATTGATGGCAGCTAATGCCTTTTATATTGAGGCTTATACGCTGGAAAATCTGCTAAAGGCGATCGCCATTATCGGCGTTGGTTGGTTAGCCTATTTCTTGATTTTTCAACGCACGGCAATCAAACTGCCACGGATGTTTGAAAAATTCGATCATTTGGTCGGTTTTATGAGCTTGATTTCGCTCCTACTATTCTGGATGGCATTGTCAACATGATTGGACAGCTAATATTAAGACTGACGATCTGGTTTCTACTTACTGCCGATTTTAGTTTGGCAAATATTGCGATCGGCTTCATCATTGCTTTCCTGTTGCCGCGCAGCTACGCACCCCCGGAACCTTTGAGGGAATGGTTGGGGGTGTTGGGTAAAATCTTCATGGCGATTCCGATAGCTTATCTGGAAGCTTTTGAACTCATCTTCCGTCCCCATAGACACGAAGATGTGATCATGGAAAAAGTGCCAAACCATCGATCGCCCCTGCTGATCTTCCTAGATGTCTTCCTGATCACTTTTACTCCTAAGACGATTGTCGTGAAATATCACGAAGAGGGTTTTTACGAAGTACACCGAGTGCGACGGACATCAAACACTTAGCTAAACTTTGTTTCTGAAGGATTTAACCGCTCTTGAC
>JARCMA010000340.1 GCA_030248405.1 Microcoleus sp. MP8IB2.171 | reverse complement strand
ATGCTAACTATACCGATGATATTTCCTAGCCCGTCCCGATAAGCGCTTTTTGTAGAAACAAATGTCCGCAAATTGCCTTTAACTGGTAGTTCTTCTTCGATCGCTTGCGTTTGGCCGGCTGTCATAATTGGGCGATCGGTTTTCCTAATATTCCCCGCAATTTCCGGCGGAAATAACTCGCTGTCATCTCTGCCGATAATGTCGTCTACACACTTGCCAATTATACTAGCTCCCGCAGCATTGAGCATCAGGTAACGGCCCTGAATATCTTTGACAAATAGGGCTGCCGACGTACTGTTGATGACGGCAAGCAACAGGTTGTAGTTTTTCTGAAGTGCCTGCTTGGTTGTTTGAGTGTCGAAAATTTGCTCCTGCAATTGCTCATTGGCGAGTTGCAGTTGGATAGTCCGTTTCTCAACTTGAGTTTCTAAGTCTGATTTAGCTTTCCTCAGTCCCAGTTCCGCTCGATAGCGCTTCCGGTCTGCGCTGCAAAGAGTTTTGGCATTCTGCCAAATCAGAACTGTAAAAATAATCACGTTCAATACGCTTAACAGCGATATCCCTACCTCCGGTGTGTAGGCTTGTAACCGCTCTCCCGATATGATGAAATAACCGACTAAAGGCGGGATAATGATTGCCCGTGGTAACAAGCGCCGCGCCATGATGCCGCCGGCGCGATCGCTCGTCATTACTGCGATCAATCCTCGCTCTGGACTGGCAAATAAAATTCCGAAGCTCAGCAACATAAATGCTGCGGAAGTGTGCAAAGCCATTCCTGTATTATTGCCAATTTGGTAAAATAAAGCTTTGTCGTAGAAATAGCCTATCAAACCCGTAAATGCAATAAAAAATGCTGAACAGCTTAAGATTTGAATCCGCAGGTATTTAGGCCGACGTTCTGACAGCAGCAGCAGCGCTGTTCCCAGCAATAAAAAAGCACCAGCAGTATTCGGTGCCATGCGTCCTGGTATTCCGGGGATTGTCAAGGTGGAACTTTCTTTAAATAGCAGTTGGTCGATGCCTAAGTCTAAATTAAAGCTATATTGAACTAGGGTTAATAGGCTAATTAATATAATTAAAAATGAGGAACCAAAAATTAAATTTTTGTATTTATTTTGAGACTTTCTTGCTGTTAATTTGGCGCGCCGGATCTGTTGGATGAATAGAGAAAACCCGCCCAAAATAAAGCAGACCGCAGTATTGGCTTTCATGGTAACGAGTCCGGGCAGAATGCTTTTTAAGAGTTGCAGATCGAATATCCAACCCAAAATGACTGTACAGCCGATCGCCATTACTGCAATACTCGCTTTTTTGGAAAAAGACTCGACAGCAGCCATTCGGGTTGAGGGCGTTTGCAGTTGTTGTGCTCGTTCAAAAACTTCCAATTTCTCGCTCCCTCTAATTATTTGGTTTCTACGTATTTAAGGTAACAATAAACACTGTAGTAATATTGTTGCCTACTATACAAAGCTACTTAAGATTTTCTCAAAGCTGCTAATCATAAAATATGAATTATTTTATATAACTTTAGAGAGATCGTCAAATAAAGGTTGAAGGCTCTTATGTAGAAGGCATTCGGCAGAATTGACTAATTTTTTTATGTGTAAATTTTAATAAAAAATTCCTTGTTCCTTGTTCGTTGTCCCTTCGATTTCGGAAATTGGCGCCCGATTCATCGGCAAGACGGAGTGTTTTTACTCAGTACATCGAGGCGTAATAGTAGCGGATTAGTTCATCGGCAACAAGATCACTCGCATTGTAAACCGGCTGCTGTGGCTGTGGGAAATGCGATCGGCATAACAGATAAGACTCGGCGGTTGAAACCGCTACGACACAAACTTTCGTCCCAGCAGAGAGGGACTAAAGAGGGGATATTAAAGTCGGATTTAGTAACTGTCAACTGTCAACTGTCAACTGACAACTGACAACAGTCAACTAACTCCTAAGTTTTGAAGTGCTTCCAAAGCTTCGGTTGCTGACGGGTAACGCTGTGGGAAAGCGTACAGCACCATCTGGTCTAAAACGCGAGCCAACTTCGGGGTGACAGTTGCATTTTTCTGCCAGATGAGATTGCCTAAATTATCAACTCTGAGTTGTTTCGGGCGCATTCCTGTCAAGGCTTGAATCCCGATGATCCCGACAGCATAGATGTCGCTGCAAAATTTCGGTGAACCGATGGCTTGTTCGGGGGGAATGTAGTCTTGCTGAGTACCGCCGCGCGATTTCGTTTGACCGATGCTGTTTTGTGAAGTGTTGATTTCTTTAACTGCCCCAAAGTCAATTAATACAATCTTGCCATCTGATGTCCGCCTGATTAAGTTTTGAGGGTGAACATCGCGGTGAATTACATCTTGTTTGTGAACAAAAACCAGCACTTCCAAGATGTCCTGCAACAAAGCAATAACCTGATGTTCTTCCCAGGGTTGACCTTCGATTAATTCTTGATACAGCGGTTGCCCTTCGATGAATTGATAGACTAAATAAAAATATCCATCTTCTTCAAAGCGAGCTAACAATTCTGGTATCCGATCGTGTTGGCCCAATCGATATAAAACCCGCGTTTCTCGATCGAATAGGTGGCTGGTTCTCTCAGACTGGCTTTTCAGGCGCTTGACGAGGCACAAAGGTCGATCGGGCAAATTTTCATCTTCAGCCAGATAGGTATCGCTGTACTCCGTATTCACCAAGTGTTCTCTAATTCGGTAACGCATCCGCAGCAGCTTTTGCAACATGGGATCGACAGAATTAGCTTGTTGTGTGCCTTTTTGTACAGATCTCATGATGCAGTCCCAAAGATTTGCTCCGACGACTCTTTCTTCTTGTCCAATAATTTCTGCTTGCTTCAGTACCTTGGTGAGGTCTTTCCACAAGTTGTAGCCGACATACCGCCCCAGGTAGCCCACTGTGTACCCGCGGGCGATCGGATCGTTTTCCTGAATTTCTTGGTACGTCCAAGACTGTAAAACGCCTCGAATTATCGACTGCTGCAAACGACTTAGGTGTTTCTCAGTTTGTTCGTATACCAGATTGTCCAAAAAAGTTATTGCTTCTTCTACCGTCATAGCTTCATATTTTAAGGGATTTGTACAGGAGCCACGCATTTTTCTATCCCTAGATTTCTGTTATATATGATTTAACTTAACTTTGATAGCTTTGTCTACTTATTGAAATATATTTTTATAAATATGACTTTTATGACTTTAAGTTATGACTTTTATGAATTGACTTTCTAAGTAATTTATTGGATTATGTCAATCAACAAGTTTACAAATGCGATCGAACTCATAATTTATGACATTTTAGACAACACCCCTGGGTGTTTAACCCCACGTTCAAGAAAACTTGATTAATGACTAAATCAGGACTTACGCATAAATACCAAAGAAACCGGGTTTTTGGGAAAAACGCGGTTTCTCAAAGCTCAAATGCAGTAGTTCCGTAAAAAAACCAGGTTTCTGCGTCCAGGACTGTAATGCTATTTCGATCGACCAAACCGAAATAACACAGTTTAAGCATCAGAAAATCCGCAATTCACAACATCAAATCAGGAAATCCAGTTATGGCATTTATTTTTGCACCCAATAACAATGACACTTTGCTCACAGGAACTGCGAACGATGACACGATATCGGGAGCGGCAGGAAATGACACCCTCGTCGGCCAAGCAGGTATAGACTTTCTTTTCGGCGATGAGGGCAATAACTCCATCCTCGGCGGACTTGGCGATGATATCCTGTTTGACGGGCTCGGCGATTCCACTCTCAGTGGCGGTGAAGGCAATGATTTTATTGGCAGTGATGGCGGTAATGACCTCATGCTTGGCGAAGCGGGAGATGATACTCTCATCAGCTATGAGACTCTCGCCGGTGCGAACAAATCTACTACCCTTCTAGGCGGATTAGGCGACGATGTAATATTTGGCGGTTTTGGCAAAGATTCCGTCGATGGCGGAGATGGTTTTGACTTGCTCGCGGGTTTCGAGGCCGATGATTCTATTTCTGGAGGAGATGGCAGCGATTTCCTCTTCGGCAATGACGGCAATGACACTCTCAGAGGGGGACTCGGTGGCGATATTCTGGCTGGGGGATCTGGCAGCGATTTGATCGACGGTGGAGACGGTTTTGACATAGTTTCCTATGGCGAAGCGACAACTCCAGTGCTGGTAAATCTCGTAACAGGGATAGCAACGGGAGAGGGAACCGACACTCTCATCGGTATTGAAGACATTGATGGCGGCAGCGATAAGGACTCTCTAACAGGAAATACTAGCTCTAATTTCCTAAGTGGTTTCGCTGGCGATGACTTTCTGTCGGGATTGGATGGCGGTGACTTCCTCTTCGGCGGTGATGGCAAGGACATCCTCGACGGCGGATTGGGCGAAGATTTGCTGTCTGGGGAGGCTGGCGATGACTCTCTGTCAGGATT
>JARCMA010000339.1 GCA_030248405.1 Microcoleus sp. MP8IB2.171 | reverse complement strand
TGTCTCTGGCTTAAGAAAATTTTTGACTGGCATTACTTTGAATTAAGTAGAACTCTAGTATTATATACCCAATGCAATTTAGATGTCAAACAGCTTACATGAACACAGATAATCTTGGGTTTGTTAAATAGCGATAAACCGAATCAGGGAGATGTATAGCAATCCTTGCAGGAGTCGTAAACTTTTTACTCCACCCCAACCCTCCCCTTATCAAGGGGAGGGAGTAAGCAATTCACAAATGATTTAGGATTGCTATATATCATGACCTGTGATGAAGCCTGTAATCGCCGATCGTACTTGCTCAACCCTCCATACTAAATTGAGCCAACCAAAAGTTTGTTCAACCACGGATTGTTATTTTCAGTAAAACAAAGCCTTGGGTGTTGCGATCGTAAAACCATTTGAAGCATCCATCCCAAGCTATCCATCACAGATTTGAGAAACCGTTGGCCGCTGTCACCTCGATCGACTCTAACAAACAAATACAGCCATGACACCCTTTGTCCCATCTAGAAGACCACCGGGATAAGCTGTGTGTTCGCTTCACCTTCGGGAACACTTGCTGCTGTGACCCCCACAGCACTAAGCCGAAGGTATCAACGGCAGTGTAGCGTTGTCGGCCCCCATGAAGGCTTTCTCAAACCCGACACTCTGATGAAGCATCGTTGCAGTGGCAACTGTTTAAACCTAGTTTTTGGCGGATGGCGCCTCCAGGACAGATAAAAAAAGCAGTCCTCTGTGTTTGCGCGAAGGATGAGAAAGAGGGCATTGCAGTTTGTCCTATCTGGGGAATACGGGGTAAAGTAGCGGTAGGAAATATTTATCCATACTTTTACTAACTGTGCTACTTTCATTGTTAGCTGTAAACCATCATGCGGGAAATCTGCCAGAGCGTGGAAACCATATTTCAACTGCTGTTAGACGAACTCAAAAAGTCCACTCGCGCGTCTGAGCAGAACTGCCAAGATGTAGCAGGGCGACTCGCAGCAGAAGTCACTAGGATATGCACAGAAAGCCAGCGGATTCAAGCCTCCGGAGACATAGAAGGTTCAGCCATGAGCCTGGCTCAGCACCGCTTGCAACAATGCCTCCACTATTACAATTTAGGCTCCGGGCCCGGGCGAGTAGAATTGCACAGTACCCTCAGCGCGATCGTCTATCGCTACATCACCCCTCCGCAGGTGCAGTCTAGCTATCAGGCGCGAGTAGAACTGATCAAAGATTTTTTGCAAGGATTTTATCTCGAAGCTTTAAAGGCATTCCGGCGCGAAACCCAATTGCCACCTACCTACAGTCCCCGCACTCGCTTAGAACTAGCAGAGTACATGGCCTTTGTAGAGCGCTTCGGCAAGCGGCGCATTCCTTTACCTCGGAACCGCAGCCAGCAACTAATTATTTTACGGGCCCAAACCTTTTCCCAGCAGCAGCCCAAAGAAACCTCGGTAGATATGGAACAAGCCGCCGACGGAGGGGCTTCTGATTCCGACCAAACTTGGAACGACACTTCGGTGTACTCGGTGCGGGAAGCGATGGCCGGACAGGGTTCATCTGCAATTCGCCCCCAAGCCGACGAGTCAGAATCTCTGCGGCAAAACGTGATTGACGAATTAGTCGCTTACTTGAAAGAGCGCAACCAAGAAGAATGCGCCGATTACTTCGTGCTGCGCTTGCAAGACTTGCCGACTAATGAAATAGAGTCGATCCTGGGCATAACTCCCCGCCAAAGAGACTATTTGCAGCAGCGCTTCAAGTACCATTTGCTCAGGTTCGCCATGTCGCACCGCTGGGAACTCGTTCACCAGTGGCTGGAAGCAGACTTAGACAAAAATTTGGGTTTGCTGCCTTCTCAGTGGCAGGCGTTTGGCGAGCAAATTGGCCCAGAGGGGCAGCGTTTGCTAAAGTTGAAGCAACAGGGTCTGTCAGAGTCAGCGATCGCCCAAACCCTGGGCAGCACGGTAGCCCAGGTACAGAAGCGGTGGTTTAAATTGCTGGAACTTGCGTGGGAATTGCGAAATCGTTCAGATTCCGGAGAAGGGGCATCTAGTGATGAATAACGAAACGAACAGGGATGCAGAGGCTTTCGATCGCCATTTTTTAGACTGGATATTGCAGGCGCCGATCGCGAATGCCTCTAGCGAAGATGAGGAAAACCTCAATCCATCCCCTCGCTCAGAAGAGTGGGGCGACACAGAAGACAATTCCGGGGTGGAATACTGGGAATGGGACGAACCAGACCCGCTGGACTATCAAGTGGGGGCGCACAGCAATGCACCCGCACAACCGCAGACAATTGGAGAAATACCGACCGTGCAAGACCGTTTTCAGACCTTGTTAAAAGAAAGGCTTAGAGCCGAAATTGAATCTAACCCGCCGCTGTTCCCCTGGGAAACAGAATTCAAAAGCTACGACCACGATTACCCAGACGATGTAGCCCCGCAATGGGTTCCCCCCCTACACCTCTGGACTCCCCAACTACAAAATATCAGGTGGGGCCGCCTGCCAATTCCGATCGCCCAAGGGGTTTTTGCTCAACTGCTAGAACCTTGTCAGGAACTGGTAATGTCGTCGCTGCGGCAAGGCTCGAAGTTAGTTCGCGCTGTAGATAGCTTGTTTCCGGGCCAGTCTCAGGAACTCAACGAATTAGCTGGTTTAGTGCTCCGAGGCTCTTTGCGGGGACTTCTAGATTTAGAAGATTTCCCGAATTACGAAGCAGCGAATACCGATCAACAAATGGTGCTGTCGCTGTTGGCAGCCAGGGAAATCCTTGATTCTCTAACTTTGGATTGTCCTGTGAATCAGCCGCCGGTTTCGCGGGAGTGGCTGACTGGTTTAGGTTCGCTGACTCTGGAGGCTCAATACCTGTCGAACCGCAACAGAGAACAACCAATGCCGTGTTTAAGAGTTGACTGCCAATTTCCGGGGGCAGGAAGTTTGGAACTCAAGGGAGGAGATGCCGAAGCAACTGCACATCGTCCGAATTCCGGGCATTTAAGTGTGGAGTTGTTTGACCCACAACCGAACAAGACTTATGCTCTAGAAGTTCGATTCCAAAACTTCGAGACTAGACCTTTGATGTTTGCTATTCGTCCAATTTTAACCGGACAAGATAGCAACTAGAAAGGTTTAATTAGAGTAAATAATTTAGGTTTTTACTCTGGGGTTTGACCTCACACAAAAACAAATGCAATTCCTCGACTTCTGTCGTGGAAAGCCAAAAAAATTAGATATTAGTTCAAGCCCCCAGATTCATCTGTGAAGTTGATCTGTGGATTCAATCTAAAATCTAATGACAGAGAAATAAGATTTAGATATTAGTTAAAACCCAGATTTATCTGTGGATTCAATCTAAAATCTAAAATCTAAAATAGTTGGATGGGTGCACATGACAACTGATAACCTGCGAAATATACCTGTTTTGGGTAAGCTGTGGGAGCAGATTGAGGCCATGCCTCCGCCGGTGATTGAGGATTCTTTACTGCTGCGAATCCTAGTTCAGTTGTTGGTAATTGTGGGAATTGTAGCTACTGACGTTGCTGCTGAAGAAGCCCAGAACCTGTGGGCTGTGCCTGTTAGTATTGTGGGAGCAACTTGGAGTTGGTACCGCCGCCGCGATCGCAATGTAGCTGCTAAGTTCTGCATAGCTATTGGAATGCTGGTGGCGCTGTTCGCTTTTTTTAGCCGCTTGGTGGGAGAATTGAATGATACGCGGTTAGTTTTGGCGCAACTGTTAATCCAACTTCAAGTGCTGCACAGTTTCGATTTGCCTCGCCGCAAGGATTTAGGCTACTCGATGGTAATCGGGCTAATTTTGTTAGGGGTAGCAGCGACTCTCAGCCAAACCTTGACTTTTGGGCCGCTGTTGTTGTTGTTTTTGGCTTTAGCGCTGCCGACTTTGGTGTTGGATTATCGATCGCGCTTGGGATTTGTGAAGCCAGAAGCCATTGGCGAAAAAGCACAAGGTAAAGGGAAAAATGAAAGCCTGTCGCTATTTGCTGCTACTTTATCCCCAAAGTATTTTGCTTGGCTGCTGCTGATAACTGTCGGGTTGGGGCTGACTATTTTTGCGTTTTTGCCACGCCTCCCTGGGTATCAGTTGCGGACTTTTCCGGTGAGTGCTCCTATTGAATATCAGGGCGAGTTTGACTCGCGCAGCATTCTGAATCCTGGGTATGTCAGAGGGGGAAATGAAAAAGGGACTGGCGGAGGAAGGGGGAGAAACCCAGACTCTGGGCCAGGAGAGGTGGACTCTACTTTTTATTACGGTTTCAACCAGCGAATTAATCAAAATTTGCGGGGGGAAATGAAACCCCAAGTGGTGATGCGGGTGCGATCGCAGGCTGCGGGTTTTTGGCGAGTATTAGGCTTTGACAAATACACCGGTCAGGGTTGGGAAATTTCTCGCAACGACGACGCTTTTAAGCTGAATAGACCTAGGTGGTCTTATCAATTTTATCTGAATCCGTTTCCCAATGCGCCCCGCTTCCAAGAGGTGATTCAAAGTTATACTATTGTGGCTCAGTTGCCGAATTTGATTCCGGCTTTAAACAAGCCGAAGGAGCTTTATTTTCCGACGCAGGAAGTGGCGATTGATGCGGAGGGAGGTTTGCGATCGCCTGTCGAATTGGCGGAAGGTTTGACTTATACGGTGATTTCTAATGTGCCTTTTCGCGATCGATCTTTGTTGGGGAAAACTGGTACTAATTACCCAAAAAATATTCGCAAGTTCTATTTGGATGTGCCACCGGAAATTGCCGAGAAGGTGCGAGAAAAAACTGAAGAAATCTTGGCAGCAAGAACGAGAGTATCCCTGTCAGACAGACCGATCGATTCTCCCTACGAAAAAGCTTTGTACTTAGCTCAATATTTGAAGCAAAACCCGAATTACAAACTTGTAAAAGCTTTGCCTTATTTAGAGGAAAGTGAAGATTTAGTTGAGGGTTTTCTGTTTGGCTACAAAAAAAACCAGGATGGCAAAAAGGTAACAGGCGGATATCCCGACCATTTTTCGACGGTACTGACTATTATGCTGAGATCGATCGGGATTCCGGCGCGACTAGCTGGCGGCTTCGATACCGGGGAATTCAACCCGTTTACTGGTTATTATGTTGTGAAAAATACCGACGCTTTTTTGATGACTGAGGTATATTTTCCCAATCACGGCTGGTTTGGTTTTAATCCGATTCCCGGTTATCCGCTGATTCCGGCTTCGGTGGAAGACAACCAGACTTTTAGTGCGATCGAATCGTTTTGGAAGTGGATCGCGGGTTGGCTACCGACTCCTCTCAGAAGCGGGCTGGATTCAGTTATAGGTTTTGTAATTGGCTGGATAACTTTGATTGTGGGCTGGTTTCTGGGACAGTTTGCTAAGGGTTGGGTGGGGTTATTTACGGGCTTGATTGCTGCGATCGGCTTTGGCTTTATTGGCTGGTTAATTTGGCAAGTGTGGCGCAAGTGGCGCCACCGCCGCTGGCTGGCGAAGTTGCCGCCGGTGGAGGGGGTTTATCAGGAAATGCTGAAGGATTTGGCGAGTAGGGGATTTGTGAAACCTCGTGCTCAAACGCCTTTGGAGTATGCTGAGGCAATGCGCGGTAATCATGCAACTGATGAAGCTGAGGTGATTGATGAAGTTTCGCAAGCTTACGTGCGGTGGAAGTATGGCGGCGAAGCGGGTAATTTGAACCAGTTGCGGCAGTTGGTGGAAAATTTGAGGCGATCGTACTTAAGGAAACTGAAAAAGCGCTGGTTTTAAGCTATCTATAAGAGTAGGAAAAAAAGCGTCGGTTGCCTACCCTGTTGAGAAGTTCGACTAGCTCCTATTGAATCTTAATAAGTAACCCTCCTTATACTTGTAAATTTGCACCAGAAGGTACTCAATTATGAAACGTCCTCAATTTGATTCCTCTCAAGTCATCCGACGTGCTGAAGAGTTGGTGGCGGCATCTTCCAATCGCTACCGTATTACT
>JARCMA010000338.1 GCA_030248405.1 Microcoleus sp. MP8IB2.171 | reverse complement strand
GCTACTGCTGCACTCGCAGCTACTGCGGCATTCACGGCAACTAATGCACTCACGGGTTCGGAAGTCAAGCGTTTTTTTAATTCTACCGTCTGAGTCCAAGCGGGCAATTGCTGGCCGTCGCGCCGCCCGTAAACTGTCACTGAGTAAAGGTTATTTGGTTGCAGCCGCTGCAACCCTTTGACTGCGACTCGGAGACAGGCTTCTTCTGCGGGTAAATGTTCTGCTTCCAGCAGCAGGTGCAGGGTGTCATTTTCGCGGCTGGCTTTAGCCGTGACGCCGAAGCTTTGGAGTGCTTGGCTGATCAGAAATGCGATCGCCCTGGCATCGCCTTCTTTTGCTAAATTTAAAATATCTTGTTGGCTCACAAATGCCTCTACTCTCACACTAGAAATTTAGCTCTA
Source organism: Microcoleus sp. MP8IB2.171 (assembly GCA_030248405.1). GTDB lineage: Bacteria > Cyanobacteriota > Cyanobacteriia > Cyanobacteriales > Microcoleaceae > Microcoleus. The sequence goes on along the minus strand of JARCMA010000338.1, from coordinate 4,972 downwards.
TCTTATATCAAATTTGGCGAAACAGGATTAAATACCCAGAGATTTAACTTAAGTAAGTAGGTACAAATAAACAGAAGGTGGGGAGAGGGCGCGTGCGTGAAAGGGTATACTCGCTCTCACTATAGCTCCTAACTAAATCCGACCCTACTTTTACAAGATAGTATGATTTTTGGCGCTTGCTAGCTGAATACAATATTTCCTAACGGTTATCTTAGTCGATCGCCCAAACACTTCTATCCGGGATAATTGCCCCCTTCAAATTAACATCGGTCAAATCAGCGCTCTCTTTCTTACAGCATTTTTGGTAAATAAAACTGGTTTATGAGCTCCAGAGTGCGTCCTTGAATGTACGGAAAATATGCGGTTTAGCAGCGAAGAATTAACGAAAAAACCTAGTTTATCGTTACCAGTGCCAATCCCCCTGTCCCACTTCCGCCCAAATTCACACAAAAACGATCGACCCGCAGGCTCGGAAGCTTGTTAAACTCTTGGTCATGCCATGCTATTAGTGAGAAATCGACGGCGAGCCACAATCGTCTGCTAGCGCCCCCGCAGTGCTGCGCTGCGGCGTCTGCACTGCACAATGGTAGGTGAGATTAGCTGCAATCAACTTTCGGGATGCCACTAAAGTCGCGGCCGCCGATGTAGTTGTTCGTTTTAAACTAATTAAACTAATTATTTAAAGGAGTTGCACGTCAATGACACAATTGTGCTTATAAGATCTGGCTCGCTGCCCTCTCAAAACCGGGTTTTTCGCGAGTCTGGTGCTATTTTATTTGTGAGTTAGTTAAGCCCATAGCAGCTAGGATCGAGCTAACTCAAGGTTAAACTAAAGCTCGTCATGCGGCGTTGCCTCTCAAAACCCGGATTGAGTCTTATGGCGCATTACCGCTCCTCTGTATGTTTGTTCATCTGCATTGCCTGTCTGGGCGCTGCGTTCAGTCCAAGTGCCGACGGAGGGCAACAGGTACTCAATGCCTCTGCGCGTGCTGTTTCCCAAGAAATTGCTCAGGCAAACTCTCCCCCGGACGATCGCCAGGATTCCAAGCCTCCAAAACCGTCTCCAGCGCCCGATAAAAATAAATCTCAGCCGTCCAAAACGTCCAAATCTAATTCTAAGATCCCGAAATCGGTATCCAATTTGATCGTCACTTTGTCTCGTCAGCGGGGGTTCTTAATGTTGGGTTTGGCAGCAGTTGTCGTCACGGCAGCGGCAGTATTTATCATGCTCAAATTAGTTAGCAGTGACGAGGCAAATCATTCTCAGCGAAGACGGGGAAGATTTGATCGCCACAACCAAAGAAACTCTCAATTTACTAATCCCGATTCTCCTACAAACTCGCACGAAATTAGACCGCAAGAGACTTCTTCTGGGCGACAATCGCTGTCAGCCTTGCCCTACACTTTGGATTTGCCAAAAGACTACAGTATCGAGAGCAGCGATCGACCTTTACCATTTATCCAGGAACCGGGGGAACCAGAATCAGAGGATGCAGCAGTTGAGGGCGATCGAATTAATTCCGACACCTCGCCCTTGGAAACTCACAGCAATGGGTACAGCAACACAGGTTTCAACATTCCCGAAACAACTAATCAAGGCGATTCCCTAGCGAAGAAGAAAGATATTGGCCTTCCCGAAACGGATGGTAGACCTAAAGTTGATATTATTGAAGCACTGATTGAAGATTTGCAGCACCTAAATCCGGCAAAGAGGGGCAAAGCAATTTGGGAACTCGGCCAGCGGGGAGATTCCAGGGCAGTTGAGCCGTTGCTCGATTTGCTAGCAAATTCCGACTCCAAGCAGTACAGTTTAATTTTGGCAAGTCTCTCGGAAATTGGCATTCGCACGCTCAAACCCATGAATAATGCGTGGTCAATTTCGCTGCAAAATGAAAATCCCGAAGTGCGTAAAAATGCGATTCGCGACTTGACGCGGATTTACGAATTGGTGAATCAAATCAGTTACTTGTTGCACCGTGCGACGGACGATCCAGATCCAGAAGTGCAGGAAACTGCTCGCTGGGCAATCAATCAGTTGAACCGCCTCCGTCCGCGTTCTGGGATGGATTAATAAATGTAGCAATTTTCAAATTATTTGAAATTGAGATTTGAGATGGGAGAATTTATAATTTAGATGATGTTAAAATTAGTGAATGCTGACTAATGACTAATGACTAATGACTAATAACACTTTAAAACTATTGTTCCTGTCAACTTCGGTCGGTCAACTAGGTTCTGGGTTGGGTGGCGGTGTCGAACTTACAGTCCTTAACATTGCTAAAGAATTGCAGAGTCGTGGTCATAAAATAGCAGTTGTAGCACCCATAGGTTCAGTCTTAGAATCAATTCCAGTAATCGAAATAACGGGTGATTTGCAAGTAACCGCCCAAACACAAGATTACAATGATCCTATTGTGATGCCCGCAGATTCTGTGCTGGCGAATATGTGGGAATATGCTCGCCAAGTTCAGGATGAATGGGATGTCATTGTTAATTTTGCCTACGATTGGCTGCCGTTTTATTTGACACCATTTTTTAGGACTCCGATCGCACATTTGATCAGCATGGGTTCCCTTTCCGCAGCCCTCGATCGCATTGCCGGACAAACCGCAGTCCAGTTTCCTGGTACGATCGGAGTTCACACCGCTTCTCAAGCCAAAACATTCGCCTTTGCCGATGAATGTCAGTTGTTGGGAAATGGCATAGATTTATCCCTGTACGAATTTTGCAACCAACCGCAGTCTAAATTAGCTTGGCTAGGCCGCATCGCCCCGGAGAAAGGCTTAGAAGATGCAGTAGCAGCAGCGAAAATTACAGGCATTCCCCTGAAAATTATGGGCAAAATGCAAGATGAGGATTATTGGCAAAAAATTTGTGCAGATTACCCGGATGCTCCGGTAGAATATTTAGGGTTTCTGACAACAACCCAAATGCAAGAGCAAGTCCGTCAGTGCCAAGCATTGTTGATGACACCACGTTGGGTGGAAGCTTTCGGAAATGTTGCGATCGAGGCTTTAGCGTGCGGTGTGCCCGTGATTGCTTACGAGCGCGGGGGGCCGGCGGAAATTGTTAGAGACGGACTGACGGGCTTTTTAGTGGAGCCTGATAGTGTAAATGGCTTGGTAGGTGCGATCGCCCGCTTAGACCAAATTGACCGCAGCGCTTGCCGGCGACAAGCAGAGGTAGAATATTCTTTAGCAGCTTTGGGCGATCGTTGTGAACACTGGTTCAAATCTCTTCTAAAATTGAGTTAAATAAACTCTTAATCGACCACAAAAAAAGAAAACAGAAAAAAACTATGGCAACCGAACGTTTAGTGCTTTTATCCAGTAGAGAAATCGCAAAAATGCGCCAAGCAGGCCGTTTAGCGGCCGAACTTCTGCTACATCTCGAACCGATGGTTAAACCGGGAGTAAGCACTCTAGAAATTAACGATGAAGCCGAACGCTGGACTTTGGCACATGGAGCAAAAAGCGCTCCGCTAGGCTATAAAGGATTTCCAAAATCTCTGTGTGCAAGCGTCAATGAAGTAGTCTGTCACGGCATCCCCAATGCGAAACAAATTCTCAGAAAAGGTGACATTATCAACATTGATGTAACGCCTTTAGTTGATGGCTATCATGGCGATACTTCTAAGACTTTCTTTGTTGGGGAACCTTCACCTATAGCTAAAAGGTTAGTTGAAGTAACTGAGGAATGTCTGAGAAGAGGAATTGCAGAAGTTAAGCCTGGTGCTCGTACTGGAGACATCGGTGCAGCGATTCAAGAATATGCTGAAGCACAGGGCTTTTCGGTAGTGCGAAATTTTGCGGGGCACGGCGTGCATCGCGTTTTTCACACTGAACCGGAAATTTTGCATTATGGCAAGCGGGGGACGGGAAAAAAGCTCAGACAAGGCATGGTTTTTACGATCGAGCCGATGATTAATGAGGGTACTTGGGAAGTAGAAATTCTCGCAGATGGTTGGACATCTATCACCAAGGATGGAAAGCTTTCGGCTCAATTCGAACACACTCTGGCTGTGACTGATTCTGGGGTGGAAATTCTGACTTTGCCGTAGGTGTTAAAGGTAGGTATTAAACGTAGAAACCCGCCGAAGAAACCCGCCGAAGAAACCTCGAATAAGAAACCCGCCGAATGGAATTCGGGGCTACACAAACAATGTCCGAGCTCAGAGGGACTCGAAGAAACCTCGAAGAAACCTCGAAGAAACCTCGAAGAAGAAACCCGCCGAATGGAATTCGGGGCTACACAAACAATGTCCGCCTCCGCGGACTGGAAGAACAGATAATAAGTAATATGAAATGGCTACAACCGGGAGATTTGCTCAGGGTAATTGCACCTAGCGGCGCGCTGCGAGAATTGACTAATTTTGAACGCGGTTTGGAAATTTGGAAATCCCGCGGCTATCGAGTTGAATTAACACCGGGTTTTGCCGATCGCACTGGCTACTTGGCAGGTTCCGACGAAAACAGAGTCCGACAGCTCGCAGATGCCCTCAGTGACCCGGATTGTCGCGGTATTCTGTGTGCTAGAGGCGGTTTCGGTAGCACTAGACTTTTGGAAAAAGGCAAAGTGGGCGATCGGGCAAATTCCGGGTTTCCTACTCCCGATTCCCATGCGCCGAAATGGTTAATCGGCTTTTCCGACATTACTGCTTTGCTGTGGAATGACGATAAATTGGGGATTTGGGGCGTTCACGGGCCGATGGTGACAACTTTGGGCGCGGAACCGGATTGGTCAGTCGATCGACTTTTTGACTACATAGAAGGCCGTCCGTTACAATCTTTGCAAGGTAAAGGTTGGGGCGGTGGAAAGGCTGTGGGGCGGCTATTTCCGGCGAATCTGACGGTGGCTTCTCATTTGCTCGGAACCCCGTATCAACCGGATTTGACAGGTGTTATTCTCGCATTTGAGGATGTTTCCGAGGCTCCTTACAGGGTCGATCGGATGCTGACCATGTGGCGGATGG
>JARCMA010000040.1 GCA_030248405.1 Microcoleus sp. MP8IB2.171 | reverse complement strand
TTTGATGACGTTGGCAATGAATACGTCGGTTTCTGCGCTCAATTCTACGGATTCTAAAATCTTATCTAGTAGTTTGCCCGATCGCCCAACGAAGGGTAATCCGGTTTCATCTTCATTTTGTCCCGGCGCTTCTCCCACAATCAAAATCGAGGCTTGAGGATTGCCGCGCCCGATGACGGCGTGAGTGCGGCTGTTGCCCAATTCGCAGCGGTGACAGCGGTTGCAGTGCTCGCCGATTTGTTCCATATTTTGATATGTGCCGGCAGGAATGGGAATTTTGGCATTTGCTGGGATTGAGTCGTTTTGGAAGGCGGCACTTTGATTGCTGTCAAAAAGACTGAGTTGCAAGTCGCTGGACATATATTTTACAATTAGAGAGATTTTTTTTGAGATTATAGTTTATACCAGTTTTCATTTGAGTGAAGTACAGGTATCGGGTAGGGATACGGCAGTGCCGTGTCCCTACTGTATTTCATGGGATTGAAAACTGCTATATAGTTTAGATTAGAGCAGCAAATCTCCAATTGTTTCGTTGAGCTCGTACAGGCAAAAATATGTTCTCTAACCCGTTTTTTGACGATCGCGCCGATGCAGGCGAAAAACTGGCCGAGGCAGTTGTGGGCGAGCTCGGCAAGTTGAATTTAACGGCACAGACGGCTGTGAAACCGATTGTTTACGCCTTGCCGCGCGGGGGTTTGCCCGTTGCTGTGCCGATTGCGCGCCGCTTGGGCTGTCCTTTGGATGTGGTTGTCGCTAAGAAAATTACTCGCCCAGATAATTTAGAATTGGCGATCGGGGCTGCAACTGCTGACGGTCATGTCCTCTGGGAAAAGCAAAAGCAGCACAATTTACGCTTGCAAAAATCAGCTTTGCCCCTGGCTCAAAATAATGCTCAATCTCTGCTGGCAGATTTGTCTCCGGGACGCCCCAATGTCAGCGCGGCGGGGGCTTTGGCGATTTTGGTAGATGACGGCATTGCTACGGGGATGACGATGGCTGTGGCGGCTAAGGCTTTGCAGTCGCAGCAACCGGCGGCTTTGTGGATTTGCGCGCCTGTCGCCCCGGCAGATTTGATGGGATTTTTGGCCCAGATGGCCGATAAGTTGATCGTTCTGGAGACTCCTCACCCTTTTTACAGTGTCAGTCGCTTTTATGGGCAATTTCCGCAGGTTGAGACGGCGGAGGCTTTAAGGTGTTTGCAGCAACAAACTGAATGGCGATCGTAGGTTAAGCTAGAAGGCTAAATCCAAAAGCTCGATCGCTAAAACATGAGACCTTGGCAATATTGGTTGGACACTTTGATTCTGTCTACTCAGCACAATCCGCCTCGCTTTGTTGAGTTGGTGATGTTGACTTTGGCGATGATTTTGCTCGCGCTCTGGAGTGTAACATTGCAGTGGCAGTATTTAACCCTGTCTCTGAGTTATATAATTGGTTCGTCTTTTTCAATTTTGGTGCGGGAATACCTCGGCCCGCGGCCTCAATTTCAGCTAACTCATCTAACAGCTTTGTTGTTATTAATTATCAGTTTTTATAGTTTTGCTGAATTGATTAGATAGTTAAGGTAGTTTTGAACGAACCGCGAAGACTCTTTAGGCGAAGCCGCGCGTCAGCGCTAGAACGCGAAGTCAGAAAAGAGAAGATCGAGAGTTCGCAAATCATTTGTGATTGTTGTATAACTTAATTTCTTAGTCCGCGGAGGCGGACATGGTTTGTGTAGAGGCGATTTCAATCGCCAACTCTGATCTACTCATGAGATTGATGTAAAATTATGCGGTTGCCGGCGGGATCGAAGGCATAGATTTCTAAACCGTGTGAGGCTTTGATAATTTCTCCGGCGGGCGGATATCCTAAAGCCCAAATTCGGGCGATCGCATTTTCGATATCGCTGACTTCCAAACACAAACTCATGCCTGTTTTTGCTCGATTTGCAAATTCGGATTTGTGGGAATCTTTGGGTTTGAATATGCCGAGTCGTAAGCCTGGGAGTTGAAATTCAGCATAAGTATTGGGGATATAAGGATTTGGTTCTATGTCGAGAAATTTGGTGTAGAATTTGACCAGAACTTCCTTGTCTAGGTCTGCTAAAGTTACTAGGGCGGCGCTGTATTGGAAACTCATGTAAATTGGTAATGGGTAATTGGCAACAGGTAAATCGCTTTATATCTACAATAGATAGGCTTTCTCAAGTCTTTCTAGTACCCAACTTTCTACTTCATCTTCTGCAAGAACTTTTGCACCTAGTTCTGAGAAAGTCGAGGTAGCTTGCCGATAAGTTTGCTGAAGTTCTTGATAGTTATCAAAGTCTTTTTTAGGCTGTAGTGCCATGATTGCAATAGGAAAATCAGGTTGACACTGTTTTACATCAGTAATCATCCAAGACAAAGAGTTTTGCAGGTGTTCCTGTCTTTTCACCTCAAATGACATACCGTATGCTGCTAAGCAAGGTCGCCCATTAGCAACAACCGCATCAAACTTGTGCTGGGCATGAATACCCTGCACCGAATAACTTGTTTTTAGGAGTTCTTTATAATCATTTTTCACGTGTTGTTGAAAAACATTTCTAAATTTAGAAGTGGTCAATCTTGCAGCATCTTGGCGGTCACGTCGATGCGGTTTTTGGGAATTCAAATCTACCAAAAAATTACTAGCAATATCTTCTAGTAAACTATCGACATCTTCTAACGAGCCACGAGGTTCTGTCCACTGAATACTATTGAGCCAATCCTGGGCAATTTTATTTAAACGTTCCTGATAAGGAGCATTTGGGTTATCCCCAGGAAAAATCAATCCACAGTCAGCAGCTTCAGACATTCGCTGAGCAAAAGTTTTTAAGAAAGTAATATCTTCCATGCCAAAGTTTCGCACGCGCTCCCAGTTTGTGAGAAACTGGACGCGCACCTGTTCTTCGTTGAAAGCAACAACGCCAATATTAATCCGTTCGTTAGCAATTGGATTGGGAACGTATTGAACGATACTATACTTGCTTGCCATTGTTTCCGCCTTTTTGTCTGACAGTGGCTATAAGAGCGCCAGTAAATCCTGTCTTCTTTTAACAAGATACTCTACCAGGGTAACACGCTCGTCAATTGTAAGTCCCCATTCGCTGGGTGGAGCAGCCACAGCTTGAATAATGCTTTCTTCGCTGACGGCATCGAGAAGCATAAGTCCCTGGTTCATATCCTCTGGCTTTAGTTGACAATTAGAAACAAGGCGGGAGTTTATCTCAGCATTAGCAGCTTCGAGCAAGTCGCGCTGCTTCCACTCTGGGCCGCCTGGAAAAAAATGACCGTGATCTACAGAGTAAACTAAATTGGGACGAAAATTTTGATAGATGAATTGATAGTCATTAGCATATACCCATCCGTACAACAAAATTAGCAAAGCAAATCTTTCGCGGTTTTCGGGCTGGTTTGTGTAGTTGATTTCTTCTCTTTCGGAAGAACATTTAGGTATGTAAAGCGTAGCATGAGCCATCCCTGGAGTAAGATAAGAAAATCTAGAATCTTCAGTAATTAGTTCCTCAGAAATTTCCACAATACAAGGTTCTCCGACAGGTGCTCCGATTGCCATCCCAAGTCTTGCTACCACCTGATCGTTGACGATTTGACGCCCAGCTTGTTGTCCCTTGATGACATATTCGCGCTTATCAATGCCCGTGCTAAAACTGGACGCGCGGCAGAAGCCCACCCTGAACGAAAGGTAATGATAATTATCGGATCTTCAGCTCGATCGATTCCGGCTTCTAAACAATTTTTCCACCTTTTTCTGCTCTCTTGCTTAGTCTCTGCACTATCGCTCACAATAATTTCGCAGTCATAAATCTGCTGGAAATTTATACATTATCACTTTATATAGCAAGACTTAATGATTTGTCAAAGATTTTTTTATCGTGCTGCGAAGGACACAAAGGAAGAGGAAAGCAAGAGTTCATGAATTCGGCAAGGATGGCTATACCTTCTTAAAATCCTCCAATTCGTCCGACTATTTGCATTTTACCTTGTCGAGATCCTTTGAGAATCACAGCTTCGCCGCTTTGCGGTACAATATCAGTAATGGCGGTAATATTTACTTGATGAGTTACCATAATAATCGCCTCTTTAGTGTTGCGGTTGTCAACAATTAATTTGCGAATTGTCGCTGTTTGTCTGGATTCTTTGCTGCTGTCGCTAAAGAACGAGTTCAACGCTGGGAACGGTTCGACTTTACCTAAATTTATCAGTTTTGCTGTTTCCAAACACCGACACCACTGACTTGATAAAACTCTGGCAACTTTGATGTTGCGGTTGCGAAATTCGGCTGCCATTTGCTTTGCTTGGGTTTATCCCTGTGCTGATAAATTGCGCTGGGTGGAACAGTCACTCAACTTAAAGTTAGCAGGATCTCCGGTTCCTGGGGCGATCGCGTGTCGCATTGCTACCACCAACCCCGTCTCACCCCGCTGCAACAATTGCCACCCTGCTTGAGTTTGCGCGTTGGTTGCTGCGTCAGAACTTGCAGTTGCAGTAATTAAGCCGATCGACAATACTAAAGCTAGCAACCCGAAAAAGCCTTTCCAGTTGAGGTAAATCCGCGCAGCCATTGTTGCAGAGGTTAGAAATTAACTTATCATATTATAATACAACAAATATTGCTCTATGGAACTCACCAATTTTATTGCTCTTTCTGTCATTATTGCTCTCGTGCTGGGGATTGGGTTGGGAACAATGACTTGGGCTTACTTCGGCAAGGGCAGCATTTCTGTACTCTTTAAAGAACCAATTTTAAGTTCCCCAGAATTTCCAGATACCGACAGCGGCACCAAAGCTTCCGTTTATTTCCAACAAGGAATTGAGGCTTATCAGTCGGGAAATTACCGCAAAGCTAAAGATAAATTTACCAGCGCTTTAGAACTAATTTCAACTTTGGCAGAAGCTTACCACAATCGTGCCTTGGCTTTTGCAAATTTGCGATCGGATGACGAGGCTGTTGCAGATTTAATCCGTGCCAGCGAATTATACCAACAGCAGGGTGCTGGATTTGCGATCGACACGATTAAACAAAATCTTGCCGCCTTGAAGCAGCGCAAATTAGAACGAGAAAAACAAAAAGCAGTAGCGACATAAATTATTATGTTGGGTCAGTGTAACTCAACCCAAACCTAGAGTTTTAGCCTGAAAAACCCGGTTTCTTTGTGGTTGGGAGAAACCGGGTTTGTTTACAGAATTTTTGTTAAAGTTGAAAATCAAGATTTAAGCTTCTCCCGCTCAACTAAATTGTTCTGGAATCTTCTATTTGGTCGATTTTAGCAATCATCATTTCTCGGCTAGGTGCCACAACTCGATAATTAGTAATGGGATCGTAAGCTTCCCATTCTTGAGTCACTTCGCTGTCTTGCCACAAAAACCATTCCCGATAAATTTCGCCGTCATCAATGTCGCCGCACAATGGCAGCCAATCATCTCCTCCCAAGCTCTCAAAATCTCCTCCTACTAAGTCAATCCAAGCTGTAAGGATACAAGAGTCAATAGCATTATTATTAACAGTGACTGTGTTAGAGTGAAGAGAAGTTTCGGGAAAACAAAGTGTGGATTTCATAAGCTGTACCTGAATGTTATGTTATTAATTTATAAAAAAATCCTCTACCGCAGTGACAGCAGAATGCCACTATCCCAACCTCCACAGTTCCCACCTCGAAAAAACTTGACACTCAAAGCGCTCAAATACCTCTGCTGTAAGACTTGAGAGCGCTTTGAGTCAAGTCGCTAGAGAGGTTAAATTGAGCCAATTTGCCAAGTGGCACTGCAGAAAGCCCGATCGACCAAATATTGCTGGCGAAGGAGCTCGCGCATTCAGAAGCGAAGGCCGCGCGACTGCCAATTGTATACTGGGTAAGTTGGCGAGTTTCAGTACAGTTTTTGTGGTAAAATTAGAAGTAACCGGACTTTCGTACCGACAGCCTGGTTTTGTCAAAAGCTTTCCAACGGTGGTGCGATGCCAGTTTTGATTTATTGTTAATTTGACGAGAAGCCCGATCGACTCTTAGGGAAAAAAATTATGGAAACAACCAACCAAGAAAGAATTATCAATCTGACAATCCACTTTACCAACGGCAAACAGCAACACTTCGAGTTCATTCCGCCAGAGGTAAGAGTAGGAGAGCAAGCAAATTTAGGCACTCGCCTGCACAAAATGTTGACAGCAGACCCCCTAATTATCGAATTGGCAGATAAACTTGTAGCTATCCCAGCTCACAACATACAAAGTATTGAAATATCGCCGGTTCCTCCCAAATTGCCAGATGGTGTCATTCACCCAATGCGAGAAATTAAGAAATAGCTAAGCTGTTCTGCATCCAAATTCAACTGAAAAGGCGGGCCGGATGCCCACCCCACACAAGCTTTTAATAAACAGAAATGTCTCAATTAAATGCGAACAACTTATTACAGCTAACAGATTTAAATGACCCAAAAAGTTGTCGATCGCAGGGACGATATATGTCGCGTGAGTGAGGGGAATAATTGCAGGTTTCACAGACTTTAACTTACCAGAAAAAATGCTAGAACTCCACTGTCACACAACTTATTCCGACGGCACTCTCACCCCTGCCGAACTCGTAGCCGCCGCCGCATCTTCGGGGGTTCGCGCCTTGGCTGTCACCGATCACGATACGATGTCGGGTTGGGATGAAGCCTTTGCCGCCGCTGCTTTGTACGGTATCGAAATAGTCCCCGGACTCGAACTCAGTACAGTGCACAACGATCGATCTTTGCACATTTTAGGTTTTTATCCCGATGCGAATAAATTGCAAATTCCTTTGAACGATCGCATAGAAGGCAGGTTTCGCCGATCGCAAGAAATGGTAGACAAATTAGCAGCGTTGGGATTCGCGATCGAACTGCCAACAACATCGCCAGGAATGGCACCGGGAAGGCCTCACATTGCCTCTGCGCTGGTAAAAGCTGGTCACGCCAAATCATCGCGGGAAGCCTTCGATCGCTGGCTGGGAGACGACGGCCCGGCTTACGTGCATTACGACAAATTCTCGATCGCCGAAGGCATCAATTTATTGC
>JARCMA010000337.1 GCA_030248405.1 Microcoleus sp. MP8IB2.171 | reverse complement strand
CGGAGGCGGCGGGGACGGATGGTGATGAGGGAGGGATTTTGATTGTTTGGAGTGGGAACGGCGGACTCGACGTTATTTGCAGATGACATAGGAACTAGAGGCAATAATGATAATCATTATTATCCATCATTTCGATCAATTTGCGCGCAGTGGTAGCGCCACAGAATTGAAAAAACAACTCCTCACGCCTGTGTGACAAGCTATTTCACCAATCTGTTCTATTTTGAGCAGGATAGTATCCGCATCGCAATCGTAAAATATTTGTTTGACTTTTTGGATGTGCCCGGATGTCGCGCCTTTGTGCCAAAATTGCGATCGCGATCGGCTCCAATAGTGTGCTTCTCCTGTAGCTAGAGTCTGCTCGATCGACTCTTTGTTCATCCACGCCATCATTAAAATGGTACCATCTCGATCGTCTTGGGCGATCGCCGGAATCAAACCTCGATCGTTAAATTTTAAAGCTTCAATCCACAAATATTTTTGATCCATATTGAATTTAAGTAAGATTTTTTACCGCAGAGGTCGCAGAGAACACAGAGGGAAAGGAAAAGAGAGAAATATGGTAATCCAATATGACTCTCTTTTCTTTGTTGGGCCTGCAAACACGCAAGTTTTCGCAGACAATTCTAGCTAGTGAAAGCTTGATTTGTGCGCGATTAAACTCATGAATTCTTGACGAGTTCTGGCATCTTCAGCAAACACGCCCCGCATCGCTGAAGTCGCTGTCCAAGAACCTGGTTTTTGCACGCCACGCATTACCATACACATATGAGTTGCTTCAATTACAACTGCTACACCTTGAGGTTTTAGCAATCCTTGAAGTGCATCAGCAATTTGTGCAGTCAAGCGTTCTTGCACTTGCAATCTGCGCCCATACATTTCACAAATTCGAGCGATTTTTGACAGTCCAATTACTTTCCCGTTGGGAATGTAAGCAACGTGTGCTTTGCCAATAATTGGCAGGATGTGATGTTCGCAAGAACTGAAAATATCGATGTCCCGAATTAATACCATTTCGTTAGCATTTTCTGTGAACACTGCTCCGTTAAGCAGTTCGTCGAGGGATTGACGATAACCTCCAGTTAAGAACTGCAAGGCTTTGACAACTCGTTTCGGTGTATCTCGTAACCCTTCACGGTCTGGGTCTTCTCCCAATCCTAGCAGCAATGTACGCACTGCTTGTCTCATTTCTTCATCTGAGACAGGGGGTTGAGATTGGGTAGGAATTGATGACACTACACCATTTGGAGAAGTCAGTTCTGGACGAGTAGATAAGGTCATGCTTGCAGTTTGTGAAAATGTTTGACAGTGGGTATGGACTTTTAGTTGCCCTTTGATTATAACAAGATTTACAAAATGCAACATTAAAATATTTAGATTTTTTTTGGATGGGTTTTATCGATATAAATGTAAAACTTGCCGTTGATAGTTACACGATTTTTGCTGTTCAAAAATCGCAACTACTAACGGCGGAATTAAATAGACATCTCCCAAAAAGCTTGTCTTGAACAGGCTTTCCTGCCTGTTCCACAGGAAATATGGTCGAGGCCTAATATAAAATGTGTCGGCTATAATCCTAGACGTGATGCTTAGATTGACAAAATCCTAAACTAAGCAACTGTTAAGTTGTTCTCGAATTTCAGCGGTATCTAAGTTACGGCCGATGACTACGAGTTGATTTTTAGGTGGAGTCAACCATTCGCAAGCCTCTAGTTCATAGCGCGGCCCGCTGAGTTGAAAAATGTGTCTCATCGGACTGTCTGCAAACCAGAGTATACCTTTTGCCCGAAATACATTGAAGGGCATTTCTTCGGTGAGAAATTCTTGGAATTTGTGGACATCAAAAGGTCGATCGCTCTGAAATGATAGCGAAACAAATCCGTCATTGTCTAAGTGATTGGAGTGATGTCCGTGATGCTTATGTTCGTGATGATGCTCATGTTCGTGATGATGTTCATGTTCGTGATGATGTTCATGTTCGTGATGCTCGTGTTTTTCCTCAGTTTCAAAACTATGGAAAAGATCGGCTTCCGTCAAACCTACACCCAAAATTAAGGGTAAAGGAACTTCACCATGTTGAGAGTATAAAATTCTCGCTCCTTCCTTGATTGTGCGAATGTAAGCTTCTAACTCTTCTACTTTTTCGGGAGGAGCTAAATCAGTTTTGTTCAGCAGCACAATATCTGCAAATGCCACTTGTTTTAAAGCTGATTCGCTCTCAAAATGATCGGTAGTGAATGTTTCGCTATCGACTACAGTTAGTACAGAATCTAGACTGGTTAAATCGCGCAATTCTGTGCCGAGAAATGTCAGGATAATTGGCAGTGGATCGGCAATTCCGGTGGTTTCAATTACCATGCAATCGATGCGGTCTTCCCGTTCTAAAACTCGGTAGACGGCATCGACTAAGCCTTCATTAATTGTACAACAAATACAGCCGTTGCTCAATTCTACCATGTCATCTTCGGTAGAAACTAAAAGCTGCGAATCGATGTTGATATCACCAAATTCGTTAACTAAAACTGCTACTTTTAAATCTTGGCGATTTTTGAGTATTTGATTGAGTAAAGTGGTTTTTCCGCTGCCGAGAAAGCCGGTAATTATAGTTACGGGCATTCCTTTTTTGGGAAGTTCGGAAATTAAATCTGGGGTTTGTACAGTGAGATTAGTCATTGTCCCTCGTTAATTAATTGTAGAGGCCCTGCTGTCAATTTGGAACGCCGCTAAGCATCCCAAGGTATTTGCCGATCGCACTTCATAGCTGAAATCCAGGCGATACGGGCGATCGAGCGCTATCAAGTATGATAATCATTCTCATCATACCCTAAGATGTTCTTTACGCGCAAGCCCCTAAATTTATTGCTCGGCTAGCTTAGACCTCACTGTCATCCCTTTTCCAGATCAATACTTCCCCTCCTTGTCCACCCGCAGCCAGTTTATAGCCTTGAGGATGCCAAGCCAAGCAAGAAAAACCACCGCTAGCACCTGTCAGCAATTGAGCAAGTTGTTCAGCTTCATACCACAACAAAACTTGACCATCATCAGAAGCAGAAGCTAAATGAAACGTCCCCGGTTGAAAAGCAATATCTTGCACAATGTCTAAATCAGAATCTAACACCCAGCCATCCCATCCAGCCGATTCATCAAATTGTTTTTCTAATATTCCCACTACATTACCACTAGCAACTGCTATTAGTGGCACTCCTAATTCAGTATTAATATCAGACCAAGCTAATTTCCGAATTTTACCCGGAAAACCGCCCATAAAACCTGGTTTGAGGTCGCTCAATTTAGCAATAGCAATGTTATCATCAAGATTAGCAACAGCAATCCGTTGACCATCACCAGACCAGGCGATCGCACCACTAGCCGAAGGTATTTCCAATCTTCTAGGTACTTCATCCCAGCGTAGGGCATTCCAAATCTTCACGCCTTTAGAACCGCTAGCCGCTAAATGCTTGCCCTGGGGATGCCAAGCGATGCCGAAGATAGAAGAATTTTCAAAGTTCAATTCCGCGATCGCACTTCTGGATTCAGCATCCCAAATTTGGACTTTTTTACCCAAACTAAAAGCAACTTGATTGCAACTAGGATGCCACGCCAGTTGGTCAATCCACCGACGGGGATTCTCCAACTGGGCGACTAACTTCAGCGAATTCATACTCCAAATTTTCAAAACTCCATCCTGTCCGCCCGCAGCCAAAAACTGCCCATCATAGGAAAAGTTCAAACAATCTGTTGAAGAGTCTCCCGCTGACTGCAAAAGGAATGATTGTTCCTCTATATCTTGCCAGACTAAGACTTCTCCGGCGGCAGAACAAGCGGCTAATAGATTCCCATCTTTTGACCAAGAAATTGCAGTGACATAATCTGAAAGATTCTCTTGCCAATGCACATCAAAAGACCTTCTGTGGCTGGCTGATTTCATAATTATAATAACGATAATTTTGTTGAAAAAATAGCACAAAACTTAAGCTTGGTGGCCCAGAAACCGGGTTTTTTTACGAAAAGACGTGTTGTCACCCGCAGATTCGGTAAAAACCCGGTTTCTTTAGCCGGAGTGCGTCCAGAATCAAGCTAGATGATATTAAATACCCCCACAGCTTCCAAATCAAAACCTCCAGATGTCACAGGTGGCGTAGTTGCCCAAGGATCGTAAATTGCTCTATTAGCGCCATCTTTGAAACTGCCGCTACCGGGAATATCCACAATTCGCACAAAACGAATCGCATTGAGATTAACTTGACCCGAAGTTACTAGCACATCCGTAGCCAGAGTTTGTAAATCAAAAGGAGTTCCCCAAGAACCGCCTAACAATTCTCCTTGGTCGGTGGTAAAAGCATTATTGACGTGCTTTCCAGCTAAATTGTAAATGTTAGTTGGATCGATCACTCCTTCTTCACCTACAGGTTCGCCAGTCAACGAATCGCCTTTAAATCTGGCAAAGTTTATACCATTGCTAGAAACTTCTACATAAGCTAATTCCCCGAAAACACCTCCTGCGTTGTTAAAGCTATTTTCAAACACGGCAAAATCTTGACCAGAACCATTGCGAATTCCTGAACTAAAAGTTAAGGTAATCTGACCAGGTTTGACTCCGCTATCGATCTGATTGCGATCGAGATCGCCGAGAGAAGCGATGTCAATGAAATTATCTTTGCTAGCAACAGGGCCCAAGGTTTTTTCAGGAGTTTGAAATCTGGCATCAACACCGGGGGCTGGTTGATAGTTTTCAAATCCTGTAGCCCAAGCAACAAAACGCGGATTTACCCGATTATTTGCCGAGATTTTGCCATCTCCATCCGTGCCAACAAATCCGGGAATTCCAGAGTCTATCTTGCCCGGATCGGCGGTAGAATTCGAGTAGGGCCCACTAGGCTGCACAAAAGTTTTGAATTCACCAGTGACAAGTTTGCTGCTGTCAATTCCTTGGACGATCGCCAAAAATTCACCAGTAACTTTATCTTGAATTATCGCACTATTTGCCAACTCTCCAGTGCCGTTTGAAATGTTGAGATTTTCAAAGTTTAATCCCAACAAACCAATGGAATCTTGTTCTACATTGTAGTCTGTAATAATGTCAGCATCAGCGATGCTTAAACCGCCTGTTGTTCGCGGTGTGCCAATGTTGCTGCGGCTGAAAACAAAGTTATCAAAACCTTCGCCACCTGTCAGTGTGTCGCGGCCACCGTCGCCATAAAGATTGTCGCTACCCGCGCCACCGTCGAGGCTGTCATTGCCTTTACCTCCACGCAAAATGTCACCGCTTTCACCGCCGTTGATGACATCGTTGCCGCTATTTCCGTAAAGCGTATCTTGACCTTGCAAACCGCTAATTGTATCATCTCCATTTAAGCCGAAAATTGCGTCTGTCTGTGGAGTTCCATTCAGTAAATCGTTACTGTTTGTACCTGTTATATTTGCCATTGTACCTGTTCCTAAACACCTTGATTGTGATTTGAGCTTGTTTCCAAAACTTTTGACTATCTGTCGTTAAAGTCAGGGAAATGTATATCTGTAAGGGCGATCGCAAAAGGAGGCCCTCTACAGATAGCGCAGGAGTTTAAGTCTTGTTCGATCATCTTATCATAGTTGTGAGAATCATTCTCATTCTGTTGGAAATTGTTGGTTAACCCACCCAGAATGCTTGCTAAACTAGGCTAAAAGCTTCAAATCCCAGTAAGTTGGCCGACAAGTCTGGGAGGATTGCTAAGATTCGATTGGTGGTGGCTAAGGCGATCGCGCTACCATCCTTCATTTGCAATACACGGATTTGGTCATAAGTCAAGCCCCCTGCTAACAAGAACAAATCTTCGCCATTTTGAAAGTCGCTAATCACATCACTTCCCTGTTGTAATTGCAAAACAAATTTGTCGCGCCCCTTTCCTCCTACTAAGATGTCATCGCCATCACCGCCGTTGAGGGTATCATTTCCCCTACCGCCGAACAGGGTATCGCTGCCTGATTTGCCGTCCAAAAAATCGTCGCCTTTGCCGCCAGAAATCGCATCGTCGCCTGCAAAGCCAATCAGCGTATCATTCTCGGAAGTGCCGCTGCTGAAAGCAACAGGGTGAGAGATAAAAACATCTCTGCTACTGTTAGTATCTTGAGGCAATAAATTAGTAGCAAAAGAATCAAATGCAATCACATTTCCCGTCGCAGAAATAGCGGGATTGAAGGATGTTATATCAGCACCTTGACCTTGGGAATTTACTGAGATGCGAGTTGTGGTGGCTGTGTCTCGATCGCGCACAAAGATATCATTAGTGCCGTTGGTATCTGCGGCCGCGAGATTGTCAGCTAGCGAGTCAAAGGCGACCAATCTACCGTCGGCAGAAATCGAGGGCTTGAAGGAACTGCGATTTGCGCGATCGCCTGTAGAATTAATTGAGGCCATGCTAGTAATATTACTCAGCCTGTCATGCACAAAAATATCGGAAGTACCGTTAGTGTCTGCGGCTACTAAATTGCTAGCATTTGACTCAAAGGCGATAAAGCGACCATCAGCAGAAATAACAGCAGAAATAGACCCGAAATTTCCCTGATTTTGCGATGAATTTACCGATACGCGAGTGGTAGTATTGGTCGGGATTTCATGTACAAAAATGTCTCTCGTGCTGTTAGTATCTGCCGCCACTAAGTTATCTGCTAAAGAGTCAAACGCAACGAAACTGCCGTCAGCGGAAATTGAAGGGTTGAAAGAGCCAATATTTCCCTGATTTCCTGTTGAATCAACTGAGATGCCAGTGGTAGTATTTGTCTGGATGTCATGTACAAAAATGTCTGAGTTGTTGTTAGTATCTCCTGCTACTAAGTTGGTTAAATTAGATTCAAAGGCCACAAAACGGCCATCGGCGGATATTGAGGGATTAAGTGAAGGGCGATCGCCCTCTTGGCCTGTAGAACCTACGGAGATGCGGGTTGTGGTGCCATTAAGCCGATCGTGTAAAAAGATATCAGAGATATTGTTAGTATCATCTGCTACTAAGTTAGTTGAATTAGATTCAAATGCCACAAAACGTCCATCAGCAGAAATAGCCGGGTTAAAAGCATCAAAACTCCCTTGATTTCCTGTTGAGTTTACAGAGATGCGGGTGGTAATTTCAGTCAATCTGTCGCGGACAAAAACATCTGATTTGTTGTTAGTCTCTCCGACGACTAAATTAGTAGCAGTGGATTCAAAAGCGATGAAGCGGCCATCGGCAGAGATTGAGGGATTGATTGAAAAGCGATCGCCTTCTTTGCCTAATGAATTTACAGAGACACGGGTGAGGATAGTTTTAAGTTCAGGCAATTTTGGATTCATTTGTATTTCTGTTGATTCATTATTATTCATCTCTCTCTTCTCTGACTCTGTGATCTCTGCGCTCTCTGTGGTTAAATCATTCCGATCCAACCGTAAACGATATGAATAGATGAATCAGTCCATAGAAACTCCCTCGGAAACCAAGCGGTATCCGATGCCAAATTTCCGACACAAATGCCATCAGATTGCAAAGAAAACTCAATGCAAAACCATCTGAATTTGTAACAAAGCCAGTCCTGAAACCACGGGGGCCAAAAACCCGGTTTCTGCCTCAATATTTATCTAAAAACCGACGATTTTTGGAAGAAACCGGGTTTTTTACGTCAGTCCTAAGAGCTATAACAAAGCTGTTAGAACTTACAGCAGGCAAGAGCAACGGCAATATTTCTGGCATTTGAAACTAAATAATGCTGTTCAGGCTAAATTTTTCAAACTCACGATATCCCCCTAGAAACCAATTCCACCACAGGTTTCTCACAGGTTAAGGAGTATAATCGCTCTTCGTGCAGCGTCGGTGAAAGAGAATCAAATTGAAAACAAAATGCTGAATACATCCGTACCTCGCAGATGGGTTAAAATGAACAATACAATCGGCGGGCATCCTGACTAAGAAACGACTATACGCTTCATCACAGTTGCGGGACAGCGCCGGGTTCGCACCGGACTTTCCCCGTTTCCTCTAGTGGGTGATCTCCACCGGAACCGATTACTTTTGACTATACCACATTTCTGAAAATTTGCAACCCCTTCAGACAAATGTGAACCAGCCTTTCAATTAAAAATCATTTAATATCAACTAAAAGGCTAATCCAATTACCCTAAATCGTCACTTTTTCCTCAACAGCCAACTGTAGCCGACTTTGCAAATCTGACATACTTAACGTACCGATATCTCCCTGTTTCCTCGTCCGCACGCTCAAAGTTTGTTCTGCTACTTCTTTTTTGCCTACCACAAGCACAACTGGAATTTTCTCTAATTCAGCATTCCTAATTTGTTTACCCAAACGTTCGGCGCTGCGGTCAATTTCAACTCTAAATCCTGCTTTTTTTAATAAATCAGCAACAGATTTAGCGTATTCTTTTTGGTCATTGCTAACAGGCAAAAGTCGCACTTGTATGGGTGCTAACCACAGAGGAAAATCCCCCGCATAGTTTTCGATCAAAATTCCAAAGAAACGTTCTAGGGAACCAAATATCGCCCGGTGAATCATAATTGGTCGCTGTTTGGTTCCGTCAGCCGCGACATATTGCATATCGAATCGTTCTGGCAAATTAAAGTCTACCTGAATAGTAGAACATTGCCACAGTCTGCCGATCGCATCTTGAATCTTAATATCAATCTTCGGCCCATAGAAAGCACCGCCGCCCTCATCTGTAACATAATCCCAACCTTTAGCATCCAAAGCTTCGATTAAAGCTGCTGTCGCCAAATCCCACACCTCATCATTTCCCACAGACTTAGCGGGACGAGTGGACAAATTTACCTCATAATTCTTAAAGCCAAAGTCTGATAAGATTTGCTCTGTCAGGTGCAAAACTCCTAGAATCTCATCCGCAATTTGGTCGGGTAAACAGAAAATGTGAGCGTCATCTTGGGTAAATCCGCGAACCCGCATCAAACCGTGCAAAACTCCCGATCGCTCATAGCGGTAAACAGTCCCTAATTCTGCCCATCTTAAGGGCAATTCTCGATAAGAATGAAGTTCGTGTTTGTAGGTTAAAACGTGAAAAGGACAATTCATCGGCTTGATTTGATAAGCCTGTTCTTCCACATCCATCGAGTCGAACATATTCTCTTTATAGAAGTCAAAATGTCCCGATGTTTTCCAGAGATCGAGATTGGCTACGTGAGGAGTGTAAAGCAATTCATAGCCAGAATCTAGGTGAGCTTTACGCCAATAATCCTCAATGATATAGCGAATTGCGGCTCCGCGAGGATGCCAAAATACTAAACCGCCGCCAGCATCTTCTTGAATGCTAAATAGTTTTAATTCTTGACCTATTTTACGGTGATCGCGCAATTTAGCTGCTGCTTTTTGCTGCAAATAAGCTTGCAATTGTTCCGGTGTTTCCCAAGCAGTACCGTAGATGCGTTGCAGCATTGGTTTCTTTTCATCACCACGCCAATAAGCTCCAGCAACACTTTCTAAAGCAAAAGCATCGGGATTGATTTCTCCTGTAAAGTTAAGGTGTGGCCCCGCACACAAATCCCACCAATATTGGCTGGGAGGAAGTGTAATTGGTTCAAGTAAAGAAGGTTCTGAATTGATACTTAAATCTGGCAAGTTCCCAGCATCGGGACTCCCAATAAAGTAACGAGTAAGTGTCGCGTCTGCTGGGATGCTGTCGAGTATTTCTAGTTTGTAGGGTTCCCCTAATTCGATGATTTCATCCCGAATTTGTTCGCGCTCTACAACTTCGCGAATTACTGGCAGATTTGCTTGAATAATCCGCCGCATTTCTGCCTCAAGTTTGCTCAAATCTTCGGGTGTAAATGGTTGTTTTCTGTCAAAGTCGTAGTAAAAGCCGTTGTCTGTGGTTGGCCCGATCGTCACTTTTGTCTCTGGAAACAAAGTTTGCACTGCCATTGCCAAGATGTGAGCGCTGGTGTGGCGAATGCGCTGCAAAGCTTGGGAGTCTTTCTGGATCTGATTTTGAGCTGGTTGTGACTGGGCTTGAGATGTGACCATAAATTGTAGCGGTGATAATCATTCTTAGTTTAACATGACAAGGAAATACTGGCAGGACTTATGATTGGAAGCCCTTTTTTGCTCCATAATGCACTGTCTTAAATTGGACGCGATCGCTCTCAGGATTATATAAAGTATAGATTGCTACTCCAGGTTTGCGACCGACATTGCCGACTCCGATCGCCCTTCGTGCAGTTGCTGACACGGTTCCAGGAGGCTCCTGAGAGTCCAGAGTCTGCACCCAGTTATTGATAATACT